>JBGPYG010000397.1:0-3458 GCA_041493085.1 Pyrinomonadaceae bacterium
ATCCGACAGTTGTGGCAATCCAAACCTCGCGGAGGCTGGCTTTTGTTAGGGGCTTAAGGAACGCCCGCCATCGCATTGCTCGCCACAGATAAGCCAGCAACACAACACCCCCGGCCAGGATGATTAGCCGCCATTCTGAACTTGCTACAGCGTGTTTGACCTTTCCCCAGTCCAGCCCCCGGCCGAACAGCCACATGATCACGACCGCGAGCACGACCAGTGCGGCAAACTCCAGATATTTTCGATACTTTGCCAAGGCTATTTGAAATTCCAGCGAACTACAGTTTGTCCCGAAACCTATACCTGGTCCCGTTTTGCTAGCTGCGACAAACTTGAAGTCGATCGGACACCAGCGAAAAAATGCAGGGCGGAACTTGACTAGGATCCGAGCGTGACCACAAGATATGGTGTGGCTCAGCAAGCCTACAACAGTTTAATGTTGCGCGCAAGAATGTCCATCCGAAAGGACGATGAGCTTCGGCTCTCAGGAACCAGGGTTGATGGAACTTTGCTTTATGACCAGACGTAAGACGCTCGTGTTGGGGCGATGAGCCCTGAAACTGCTTTAGGAACGACGAACTAAATCGGAGACGCAACCAGTGGGAGCCGCCAAAAGCTTGGCTACCAATGAAGGCGCTGAATTAGTCAGACGGTGCCGCGCCGGCGACGGTGCGGCCTGGGAAGAGATTGTCCAAACATATACTCGCCGCATTTACAATCTTGCTTACCGCTTCACTTCACGCGCTGACGCTGCCGAAGACCTGACACAGGACGTCTTCATACGCGTCTATCGATCACTTGAGCAATACAATCCGAAGCAAGGTGATTTGCAGAACTGGCTGATGCGGTTGGCGCGCAATCTGGTAATTGACGACTACCGCAAACGGCAACGCGCACCACAAGACGAAGCAGCCGACGATCTCGAGGACCATCAGTACCATTTGCGAGCAGCAGGCGGCACGGTCCAGCGCGAAATGGAACGCCGCGAGCTGGGTGTACAAGTTCAAGCCGGCATCGACAAGCTGTCGCCAGATTTGCGCACCTGCGTAATTCTTCGCGACATCGAAGAACTGAGCTATCAGGAGATTGTTGACTTGTTGAAAATCCCTGAAGGAACCGTTAAGTCGCGTATCAATCGCGGGCGTATTGAACTTGCGAAGATTCTGCGTCGTATGCGAGTAGTGGAGGCGTAACGGTGGCGGAAGTCTTCAGTCAGTAAAGAGAGAGAACAAAACAGATGCTTTGTCACAAATTTGAAGACCAACTGACGGACTACCTCGACGGAGCGCTTGAGGTGCAGGCAAACAGGGAGTTTGCCGAACACGCTATGCGCTGTCCCGTCTGTCACGATCTTCTCAGCGAAGTGAAGAATACTCTGCTCGCGTGTTCGTCTTCAGAGGCCCCGCTGGCGGGTACAGGTTTGGAAGCGCGCATTCTGCTGAAAACGATGCCGGAAACCGCCATCGCCTGCTCGGACTTCGAAGAGCACCTGACAGATTATCTCGACGGTTTTTTGATGGCGCCGCTCTACCACCGCTGGGAACGGCACGCGGCCCTCTGCGTCAGTTGCAGTGAACTGCCGGGCGCTGTCGTCCGGGCAATCGGCGCTTGCTACACCTACAAGCAGGACGAGTTGACGGTGCCCGCTGGCCTCGAAGCGCGCATCTTGCAAAGCACGATTGGCAACGTTCTTCCGCAGGAAGTGCGCGCACCATTGAAATCTCGCCTGATCGAGTGGCTGCGTGGCGCTCTTGATCCGATCGTTTCGCCTCAGCTCGCTTCAGTAGCGACGATGCTGTTGGTATCAGTATTCGTCTTGACGAATACCGTTTCGACCGACGGCTCAGTCGGCGGAATCTATCATGCCAGCTTGCAATTGGCTGAACGCACAGCCGGCAATGCCTCCAGGAGTTCGGCGCTTCCCAACGGAATGAAGCAATTGGCCGGTAGCGTTAGTGATCTGATGGGCGGTGATGAAGGCTCGGGAAAAGGAAATGATGCGAACAAGAATCAGAATACATCGAATCAAAACGGCGCGGCGCAGGGCACGAAGAAGAACGCCCCACAGAGCAAACCGAAGGGCGGAAACGCAGATCAGAAGAACCGTTGAGGCCGCCGGGCAGTAGCCCGACCGTCAGGGAGGGCTCGGATGAAGGGGACCGCGACGAGCTGAAGGTTTTAAGTTATCACTGAGCATCTACTTCGATGAACTGCGCTTATCACACAAAGAATCCGGCCGCTGTGCAATGCAACCAGTGCGCACGGCCGCTGTGCCCCGCTTGCGACCATCGCATACGAGGGTTTCCGTTTTGCCAGGATTGCATCGTCGCGGGCGTCGAATTGCTGCGCTATCAACACTCGCGCACCACCGATTCTCAAGTCATCCGTCGCAAGACTTCACCCTTTATCGCTACGTTTCTTTCATTTTTTGTCCCGGGGCTGGGCGCTGCCTACAACGGACAGACTTCAAAAGCGATCGTTCACTTCGCCATCTTCGCCAGCTTTTTCCAGATGGCTGTCGTCACTGACGGCGTGACCTTCTTCATTCTGGGCGTAGCCGGCACATGGCTGTTCGCAGCGGTCGATGCCTGCCGTACAGCGCAACTGATGCGCGCGGGCTTGGCGCCTGACGCGGAAGAAGATGCGATTACCCGTCAGCTTTATGGCAATCCAATCGCGTGGGGCGTGACGCTGGTCGCACTGGGTTTGATCTTTTTGGCGCACACGCTGCTCGGCGTGCAGTTTCCGGTGCGCCGAACGTTGCCCGTAGCTCTCGTTATCCTGGGCGCGTATATGTTGTTTGATTATTTGAAGCGCCGCCGGCGGCGTGAAGAATTGCGGGGGTTTGATACGAACAATCCGCCGCCTTCGGTCGTGGCCGGTTGGCCGACGCCATCGGGGAGATTCGGTACTGGTGACTTTCCGACCCATGCGAGCCCGCGCCAGCTTCGCTCAGCGCGATTTAAGTAAGAGGGAAATAGGTCATATAGGACCTACAAGACCTATTCGTCTCAAAGATCGAGAGGTATTCATTCATGGCAATCCTATACGCATTCGGACGCGGCGGCGCCGTAATAGCACTCATTCTTCTGGTTGTAGCCCTCCTCAAGCATCTAATCGTCCTGGTCGGCTTCCTGCTGGCACTCGTGAAGTTCGCGATTGTTGTAGCCTTTGTGGCAATAATGGCGATGATCGTGTTGGCAATCGTCCGCGATCGGTCGCGTCGCAAACGCGAAGCTGAAGAAGGATAAATCCGACACTCCGCCTCTGACACTGTCTAACGGACAGTGCACAAAATATTTCTATTTCAGCAGTTCCGTCCGCACGTCTTTTCGCCGTTTGCCTTCTCAACTTTCGTGTGATAGGGTGCGCGCTCTAGCAGCATCCAGGTTGACTTGCGCTGAATCCCAGCAGTACCCGGCGATTCGGCTATGCCCTCCGCTGCTAATCTTCAAGCA
>JBGPYG010000249.1:0-6242 GCA_041493085.1 Pyrinomonadaceae bacterium
TCATAAACTATTCGGCCTTCATTGTCGGAGCTGGGCCAGCGTACGTCCCAAACCTTGTTATTCGTTATCTCAGTCGTCTTGCCGCTCGGGACGTTGTAGGCATAAAGATTAAAATGCCCGTCGCGATCGGAGTTGAAATAAATCGTGTCGCCAATCCAGATTGGATCGCGGGTGGCGCGCGGTCCTTCGGTGATTCGCTTGGTAGCGTAGGTCTTCAGATCGAATATGTAGAGAGCATTCGCCTGCCCACCCCCATAACGTTTCTCGGGGCGGAAGTCACGCGACTGCGGCGAATAAACCATCTGGCTCGAGTCGGGTGAAAAATCGCCCGAACCCGCCTCGGGCATGGGCAACGCTTCAGCCGGGCCGCCATCAACTGAGACCCAATAAAGGTGCGCGATTGGCAAGGCCCACGAATCCCGCTGCGACTTAAAAACGATTCGCTTACCGTCGCTGGACCAACCGTACACCTGGTTGTCCCAACCCCAACGAGGCGTGAGCGGGCCCTTGGCGGGATAGAACGTAAGCTGCCGCGGGACGCCACCCGTCGCCGGAACAACATAGACTTGCTCGTCGCCGTCATACTGTCCGGTAAAAGCGATCCACTTGCCGTCAGGAGAAAACTTACCAAACACTTCCATTCCCGGATGCGACGTCAAACGAATTGCTGACCCGCCTGACGCGGGCACGGTCCACAGATCGCCGCCGTAAGTGAAAACCACTCTGTCGCCGTAAATATCCGGGAAGCGTAGAAGCTTTGTTTGCGAGTAAGCTGCGGTTGCCGCGCACAAGAGCAAAGTGATGAAGATGGCTGACTTGAGAGTTCGATTGAGTATGCTTCGATTGGGCAAGGTCGGGTTCCTCCTGAGAACAAAACTATTCTCTGATTGTGGTTTGAGTTGTTCACGTCCCGGGGTTACTGGGGACCGGTCCGCTGGGAAACAGAAACAACCAGCCTGACGCGCGTGTTACTGACGGAAGGCGAGAGCTTAGCCCAGAACAGTGACACAGTAAAACTTTTACGCACAGATTTCCGTGGGTGTTACGCAGAATCTCCGCTGTGGGTTTCAAAACGAACAACCTCTTTACTGGGACCGCGGGCGTCCCGCCCGCATTCGTGGAATGCCACTTTGTAAGAGTTGGTAGAACTCAACCGGACTTGAGCGAACGTGTTGCTTGAGGCGGGCGAGACGCCCGCGGTCCCAGTAAAGAGGTTGACGTAGCCGCCGGCTCTCTATTCACCACTTGACTGAGCCTTCTTTCGAAGTGTCGATCTCCGCTTGTTCCGCGGTTGGCAGTCCTTCGTCGAAGAGATACCCTTTGATGTTGTCGAAGAGAAAGTTTTGCGCGTCGGTACTGGTGAGATCCAGGCCGTAGTGATTGATGATTTGCGTCTGCTTTTGTAGCCAACCAGCCCAACAGGGCTGACATATCTCAGTTGCGATGCGCTGTCCGAGTTCGTTTGGAAAAGGCGCAAAGCCAAGCGCCGGTCGCTTTTCACCGCAGTGTTTGCATTTAACGTTTTCGGCCATTGATGATCTCCTTTATCAAGTTTCGAGTTTCGAGTTCCGGGTTTCGAGTTAAAGACTCACGTTCGCAAGTTCGAGCCACCGTATCAAGCAAGTCCGGCTGGACGTCTTAGACTCGAAACCCGAAACTTGAAACTCGAAACTTACTTCTGCGCCTCTCCAATCGCCTTAATGACCTCATCATCCTTCGGTCGGAATAGTCCCAACGGCCGCACGTCGCGATAACGTATGACTCCGTTTGCATCGATCACGAAAACAGACCGCGCAACTTTGCCGGGGATCAGGGAACGCGCGCCATAAAGATTCGCCACTTCGGCTGATTCGTCTGAGAGTAGGCGCAAGGGCAATTCATGATGTTCGGCAAACTTCTTGTGCGATTCGACTGAGTCAGTGGAGATACCAACCACTTCGGCGCCCGTGCTCGCGTAGTCTTCCCAACGATCTCTGACGGAGCACATCTGTCGAGTGCAGATCGGAGTTTCGTCGCCAGGATAAAAGAGCAGCACAACAACCTTGCCGCGCTGGTCAGATAAACGCCACTCGTCACCGTTGCCGTCTTTGAGACTGAAGTCAGGCGCCGTGGCGCCCACTTGCCCACCATCTTGTTTGCTCATAGTTTCCTACCTAAAGTTATTTAGCCACAGATTAACGCAGATAACACGGAGATGAACAAACTCCTACAGTCAATTGCCGCTTCGCATTTGATAAGGGCCCATCTGTGGCTGCTACCGTCCAGCCTCAACTGCCTTCAATAAATTATCCGCGGCGGCGTTGGTTTGTCTCAGCGCGCGAAGCCACTCGCGCCCCGGCGGACAGATACCAAGAAAATTGCACATGCGGCAATGCGCTGCGGTTCGCACGGGAAACTGCCCCGGCTCTCCGGAAGAAACAATCTCCATCATCGCCTCATCGATGGCACGCGCGCACACGTCTGGTGAAAGCAAATCAGCGTCCAGGTGGAACTCAACGTTGGGGTCGAGAAAATGAAGCGTGGAGATAATCGCGGAACCCGGCTGCATCAGATCCGGCATCAGCTCACTTACAGCCAGGGCATAAGCCTGCATCTGAAGCTGATAATCCGAAGCGGCAATGCGCACCTGATCGTCTACCGAGAGATCATTCGGAACTACGTCTTCCGGTTGTGCGGTTGGGGCACTGAAGTCAAAAGCGATCTGTTCAACTCTATCCTGGGACCGCGGGCGTCCCGCCCGCACGTCTCTCGCTACACTCAAGTTGGTATCTACTTCAACGTCGTGCGGGCGAGACGCCCGCGGTCCCAGTGAAGAGGTTGACGCCAAACCATCCGAGTTTCGCGGTCGCAGCCGATTGGTTTTGAAGTCAATGATCTCGACGTCGAATCCTTTGCCGTTGGCCGCAGGCGCGATCAGCAACTTGTCGATCGCGCCACTCAGAATCCCCAATGGCCGGCGCAAGCGAAAACTCAACTCGCTCCAAAGACCAGCTTCAAGGCGAAGGGCCGAGGGAAAACTATTTCTTAATCGTTCCAGATTGCCCCCCGCTAACGCAGGGGGTTCTGACAAAGCGCGCGCCCGCTCGACGCGCTCGAACACGGCGCTGGACAAATAGTTTTGCGCCAGCGGCAACAGTTCCGCGATGCCCGCTTCCGTGTTGATTTCCAGTAGCCGGTCGGCCAGCTCTGCCTGCCGCAATCTCACCACGTCAGCAAAACTTCGTCGCAGTAGCTCTTCAGGATTGTCGCGGGTTGTATAGGTTTCGCAAAAACGGTGAATGACCGCGCCCTTCAGCGTCGCTGTTAGGTTGGCCGGCGGTTCAGGCGCCTCGGCGTCGTTCCAAACGGCGAGCGCATCCGGCGTCGGCGTGTGCAACACGCGATCGAAATAATACTGACGGGGACAGCGCTGGTAGTTAATGAGTTGGGTGACGCTGAACCGCTGTAGCCTTCCGGCATCAGAGCCCGGCTCCGGAGCGACACGTTGCAGCAGCGGAAAAGCGCTGCGTAATGAGGCGACCTCTTCCGTTTTCTGTTCGTCACCGGGCTCAACGGCGGCCGCGCCCGTGTCTACCGAAGCTGGAACCGAAGCCGGAACAGATGGTGCAGCTTGCGGTAAGGATTCATCGGCGAGATTGAGCATAACTTCTAGTTGAGTGTCCGGGCCGAGATTGACAGTGCCGCTCCGGGAAACTTGCAGTTCGAGTTTTTGCCAGATGAGCTTCAACCAGTTGTCAGCGGAGCCACCGAGTTTCGCAAGCGCGTCCGTAACGCCTGCCAGGATGAGCCGGTCTTTTGCGCGCGTGGCTGCGACGTAGAGAAGGCGAACGCTTTCGAAGTGTTCGCGCTGACGGTTGCGCTCGCGAAAACTCTCCAGCGTGCAACCGGCCACCTGTTTGCCTCGCCCATCGGGAATCTTTACCGTCAGGCCTCGATGCCGATCCAGCGCGTACCAATGTTCCTGAGGCTTCATGGTTCGATGGTGGAGGTTGGGAATGATCACCACTGGAAACTCCAGACCTTTGGCCTGGTGAATCGTCATCAAGCGCACGGCATTCGCTGAATCATCGATCTGTCCTTCGCCTTCGCGGCTGCCGATGGCTTCAAACTCCTCAACGTAGCGCACGAAGTCACGAACGAGATGGGCCCCTGCATGTTCAAAGCGTTCGGCCAGAGTAAACAACTTTCTTACGTTGGCGAGCCTTTGCGCGCCGTCGAAGTTTGCGGCTATGACGGTCAGGTACTCTGATTCGTCAACTGCAAAACGCAGCAGGTCGGCGATTGGGTAGTGGTTGCGTCGTTCGATTAACTTGCGCAACAAATCTCCGGCGCGATCGAGTTGCGTGTGTTCCTCAGCGCTGATGTAAGCAATCTCGTGGTGACGGCGCACCGCGTAGAAAAGTTTCCGGGGTTGGCTGAAGTGACGTAGCTCGTTTTCATCTTCCTCGCCAGCTTCGTTGAGCCAGCGCGCGCAGCGCAAGGCCAGCAGCGCATTATCGGAAATACCACCGAGAGGCGAACGAAGTAGAGCTGCGAGTGCGAGTTCATCGGTCTTATTGTCCAAAAAGCGCAGCAGTTGAATGAGGTCCGAAATCTCTTCGCGCTGATAGAAGCCTTTGCCCTGGACCGTCTGGAAGGGAATATTGGCGGCGCGCAGGATGGCTTCGTATGCAGGCACGTCTGTCATAGCTCGAAACAGCAGAGCGACATCGCGAAACTGAACACCGCCGACGTTCCTGGTAAGCGCAAGAATCCGCTGCGCCACTTGCTTTGCGTCGCGCTCGGCTTGTGTCTTTTGTGCTTTCGGGTCGTCGTCCGCTGGAGACTTCGTGTCGATCAGAAGTTCGACAAGTGGGGTTGGGTCTTCCTGCACGCGCTGTTCTTTGCTCGGTTCAAAGTCAACAAAGCCGAGTTCCGGCAGCTCTTCTACCCTGGCTTCCTCATCACGCTGAAACAGCCGCTCGAAAAGGTAATTGAAAAACTTGATTAGCCCGGGCTGGCTGCGAAAGTTGAGATGCAGCGGCTGTTCCAGTCCGCCGACGGCTTTGAGGGCCTGCGTAGTTTGCTGAAAGACGTCAACGTCCGCGCCGCGAAAGCCGTAGATCGATTGCTTGCGATCCCCGACAATGAAAAGATTCGCGCGCGCCGCCGCCGAGCTCAGCGTGAGCTTGTGCATCAACTCACGCTGCACGCTGTTGGTATCCTGGAATTCGTCAACCAGAAAGAATCGATATCGCTCGGTGGCCCGAGTCAAAACCGCAGGCTGATCCAGGAGCTCAAGCGCGCGGAGCTGTAAATCATCAAAGTCGAGCGCGGCCAGACTCTGCTTCTTTTCGCGATAGCGCCGCTCAACTTCCTTCAGAACTTCGATCACTTCCAACGCGTAGTCTTTCGCCTGGAAGTCGAAACAGATCTGCGGCACCAGACCGAGCGGGCCCTTCTTCTCCGCGCCCCAGAACAGCGTGTCCAGTTTTTCGATCAGACTTCCGACCGCGCTGTTTTTCCCAGGACGCGTGGCGCTGCGGAAGCTCTCGATCGCGCTACAGTAATCTGCCAGATGTGAAGGGTTGGATTCGATTAAGTTTCTCAGCGCCGGCCACTCCGATCTTGCATAACTCCGCTTCGCCTCAGCCGCGGGAGTCAGGCGACCAAAGTCAATAAACTCGCTCATCACCCTGTCGAGATCAGACAGTGCCCGATTGTACGCATCGAGCGTGGAGTGGCTGCGGAGAGTGCGCTGCCGGAGCTCGTCGAGCTTCAAGCCCTGGCCGCGGACGTTCCAGTAAAGCTGGACCAACGCTTCAGCGAGCCGGCTGCGTCCGAAACCCTGCGCCAATTGTGAAATCGACTTTCGCCCGGAACTAATAAACTCCGTCAGCGTTTCTTCCACGGCAGCTTCCAACAGAATGGCCGCATCGTGCGCGTCCAGCAGCAGAAATTGCGGGTCAATGCGCGCTTCGACGGGAAACTCACGCAGCAGCAGGGCGCAGAAACCATGGATCGTATCGATGACGGCGCCGTCGAGCGTGCGCTTGTATCTCATCCAACGTTGACGCTCATCTCCTGCGCACCCCGCGAGAATCCGGTCCAAATCTTTTCTGAGGCGTTCGCGCATCTCGTTTGCGGCGCGATTGGTAAAGGTTATGGCAACGATCTGATCGATATTAAGGTTTTTGTTTTCGCGCAGGATGTGAAGATATCGCTCGACGAGGACGGTAGTTTTGCCCGAACCAGGACCGGCA
>JBGPYG010000026.1:0-19375 GCA_041493085.1 Pyrinomonadaceae bacterium
CCCGAGCGTCTGAAATAGCGTCCTCGTTGCGTCTTTTCTTAATGAGGAGACAACACAAACCTTTTGGCGCTCTCATTGATAGGTTATAATGCGCCCAGTTGCCGGGCGAGCTAAGTTCTTGGCCCGGCATGGTAATCATAAGAGCTAGTTCGCCTACAAAAACACATGTTCGAACGCTATACCGAAAAAGCGCGCCGGGTAATTTTTTTCGCTCGTTACGAAGCGTCGCAGTTTGGAGCTCCGGCAATTGAACCGGAACATCTCCTGCTGGGACTAATGCGCGAGGACAAAACTTTGACCGGACGCTTTTTCCCACGCGCTCAGGTGTCAATCGAGTCCATCCGCAAGGAAATCGAAGGCCGGACACTACTACGAGAAAAGATTTCCACGTCCGTCGAGTTGCCCCTCGCGCCTGAGACAAAACGGGTGCTCGCTTACGCTCATGAGGAAAGCGATCGCCTTCAGCACCGCCACATTGGTACCGAACATCTCTTGCTCGGACTTCTCAGGGAAGACCGTTCCATGGCGGCTGAAATTCTCTACGAGCGTGGTCTGCGCCTGAACGCAGTACGCGATGAAATTGCGCGGCAGTCGGGAGCAGACGCGCGTGGTTCGCAGAAGAAAGACACGCCGCACCTGGTAGAGTTTTCCCGTGATCTGACTGAGGACGCGTCCAACGACAAACTCGATCCGCTAATCGGTCGCGAAGCTGAGATCGAGCGAGTGGTTCAAATACTTTGCCGGCGCACTAAGAACAACCCGGTGTTGATTGGCGAACCCGGCGTAGGCAAGACGGCGATTGTTGAAGGCCTGGCGCAACGAATTGTCCGGGGTGAGGTTCCTTCGTTTCTGGAGAACAAACGAATCCTGTCCCTTGACCTCTCGTTAATAGTTGCCGGAACAAAATATCGCGGGCAGTTTGAAGAACGCTTGAAACAGATCATGCGCGAGTTGGTCGAGAACCCGCAGTACATAGTCTTTATCGATGAACTTCACACCTTAGTCGGCGCCGGCTCCGCCGAAGGCTCGCTGGATGCCGCGAATATTTTGAAGCCGGCTCTTTCGCGCGGAGAACTCCAGTGCATCGGGGCCACAACGCCGGCGGAGTTTCGCAAGTCGATTGAAAAGGACCGCTCGCTCGAGCGGCGCTTTCAGGCTGTAAAAGTGCCACCGCCGACGGAAGAGGAAGCCGTCGAGATTCTTCAGGGCGTGCGCGAGCGTTACGAGAGCTTCCACCAGGTTCGTTACACCGACGAAGCGTTGGAGGCAGCCGTTTACCAGTCTCATCGTTACATTCCCGATCGGTTTTTGCCTGATAAGGCGATCGATGTAATCGACGAAGCCGGAGCGCGCGTGAAGCTGCGGGTTCGCCGCGAACAGGGAAGTCTGTCCGACTGGAACCAGATAAACGATTGGTCGCAGGAAGCAGTCCCGGGGCCAGGTATAGGTTCGCTTAGCGAGCGAAATGATAGCGAGGACGCGCTTGTCTCCGCGCAAGTAACGCGTGATGACGTGGAGGAGGTAATAGCTCGCTGGACTGGCATCCCCGTAACTTCACTTAAAGAAGCAGAGACTCAAAAGCTATTGCGGATCGAACTGGAACTCCATGAGCGCGTGGTTTCGCAGCGTCCGGCCATCTCAGCGCTGGCGCGGGCCATTCGCCGATCGCGCGCTGGGTTGAAAAATCCGCTCCGGCCGGTTGGCTCGTTCCTTTTTCTGGGACCCACCGGCGTGGGCAAGACTGAGGTTGCGCGCTCGTTGGCGCAAGTTCTGTTTGGCAGCGAGCGTTCCATGATTCGCTTCGATATGTCTGAGTTTATGGAGAAACATTCGGTATCGAAGCTGATTGGATCTCCTCCGGGATATGTTGGGCACGAAGAAGGTGGCCAATTGACCGAACGGATCAAGCGCGCGCCGTATTCAGTTTTGCTGTTTGATGAAATCGAGAAAGCGCACCCGGACATTTTCAACGTCCTGCTCCAGGTTTTTGAAGACGGAATCCTGACTGACGCGCTCGGCAATACAGTCGATTTCAAGAACGCCATCATCATCATGACGTCAAACATCGGCGCGCGCTTCATTCAAAAGAAAGCCACGATGGGTTTTCAGGGAACCAACGACGCGTCGCGAGAGAAGATGGAAGAGATGGTGATGTCGGCAGTGCGGCAGACCTTTAATCCCGAATTTATTAACCGCCTGGATGAAATAATTATTTTTGACGAACTGCTTAATCATGAGCTGCTGGATGTCATTCAGCTCCAGGTGGAACAGATCAACAAGACCATGATCAGGCACGGATTTGAAATTAAACTGACCGATGAAGCGAAGAAGTGGATCGTCGAAAAGACCTGTGCCGATCGCTCGTATGGAGCTCGACCGCTGCGCCGCGCGCTACAAAAGTATGTTGAAGACCCGCTCTCGGAAGCGCTGATTCAGGGGCACCTCGGGGATGCTTCGCTGATTGAAGTGTTTCTGGACGGTGATGATCTCAACTACCGCCCGGTCGGCGTTGAAGCACCCGACGATGCTCTCTTAATTCACTGAAGCGTTCTAAAATTACTGCTGCTGAGTCTAGAC
The DNA here is from genome assembly GCA_041493085.1 of Pyrinomonadaceae bacterium. Classification (GTDB taxonomy): domain Bacteria; phylum Acidobacteriota; class Blastocatellia; order Pyrinomonadales; family Pyrinomonadaceae; genus PSRF01. The sequence continues at coordinate 2,578 of JBGPYG010000026.1, forward strand.
AGAGGCGAAGGAACAAGGGGCAGAGGCGAGAACCGGGCATTTACCCCCACTAGCCCGTTTTCCTTGATAGTGTCCTAATTCTGTGAGTTCGCCCCGCCTCTCTGGCAGGCAAGAATTCTTGCATCAATCCTAACAGAGCCATTATCGACAGAGCATTGTGTTTAGGTTCGCGGTAGGGTATTAAGAACAAAGGTTGTCGCTCTTAATGGCTAACGCCCGAGGCAACGCGCGTAGTGCGCGACGACGCCAACCCCTGCAACCGCACGGCCCCCTGCAAGACGTTTGCGGGCGCGATGAGGATTTAAACGCAGGTCAGAGCGTCGGGGCGGAAACTTCTTGTTAATGAGAAAGCGCAGTTCTCAAAAGGGGTTGGAAGAACAGGAAAAAAGCATGCAAGAATCTTTGCGCTTTTTTGTTGACTTATGATGGGAAATGGAATATTAACACTTGCTCGTTTTCTTAAGGTTTAGCTTTCGGTTGGACCCGACAAAGCTTTACACACGGCAGAGGGCTATGGTAACTTTGAACCCGGTTTAACGCCGCTTATTCGCTGTTCCCCTTGCCCTCCCAACAGTCAAACCGAAGGCTGCATGCAGTCCTTCTCGCACCGGCAAACAACGCTCAAGCGAAAAACTTTCGTCACCGTTTGCTGGTAACCTTGGAACATTAAGACTGTATCTTGCGTAACATTCAACCACCGCAAGGGCTTAGAAAGTTTAGCATCGGCTAGAAGGCTGATTGCATCACACGTTGATCTCCCCAGTCTAAGGGAGGTCTCCCCGGCAGAAGGGGGGGTAAGGAAAGTGAAAGGAAGAAAGGTTACACGAGTGACTCGCAAAAATACTTATGGTGATAGTCGTGGGTCGATGGGGCTGATAATTTCCACCAACGGCAACGGCGGCGGCGGTAGCCAGAAGTTGGGGTTTAGCGTAGGCACCATTGGCCGTGTTCTGTTTCCACTTAGCGCGACACGGGCCGACCGCAGGAGATTGTCATCGGCGGTCAGATCAGTCGTAGCCGAGTTGAAGAAGTAGCGGCCTATTTCAAAATCCAGCTAGATCACGTTGGGGCTAAAGCAGTATGACTGCCTTAGCCCCAACTTGGTCTTAAGGCACGCATCCTCTCATGAAGAAGAAAACCTCAAGGAAAAACTCCTCCACCTTCCTTCAGAACGTGTTTATCAATTGCCCATTCGATGAACAATACGCGCCACTTTTCCAGGCAATAACCTTCACCGTACATCGGGTCGGATTTAGACCTAGATGCACCAAAGAGGTTTTGGAGTCAGGGGGTAGCCGACTCGAAAAGATCATGGACATCATTGCCGACTGTAAATATGGAATTCATGACCTATCTCGGACACAACTCGGTAAGTACAAGCTCCCGCGTTTCAACATGCCGTTTGAGCTGGGTATTGACATAGGATTTCGACGGTGCGGCGACGAAAACTGCAAATCGAAAAGCCATTTAATTCTGGATACGCATCCGTACCGCTATCATAAATTCATATCTGATCTTGGTGGCAGGGATATTCATCCCCACGGCAATAGTCCAAGACAAGCTGTCATAAGAGTACGGAACTGGTTAACGGCCGAGGCATCACTCAAGGGCATGCCGAGCGGCAAGACAATATTTCGTGAATATAGACAATTCTTAGCTAATATTCCGAAGATATGTGAGCGATCTTCCTTACACGCAAACGACATGACGTTTGCTGACTATTCGTATGTTATTGCCGACTTCCTTGAGACTCTGAAAACAGATCCGTAACCCACTCCCTGTTTTGGTCCCTGCACAAAACCACGCTACGTAGTAAGCAATTCGCGCAAGCTCCAAACGTGCCCTGTTAATCCGCTTTCCATCGCGGGAGTGCAACGGATTGAAGAATGAATCCGCCAAAAATTGTAGTAGGCAACGTACAACGCAATCGCCGCTTTCAGATTTTCCCACTTCTTGCTGAAGCCATTCGTTAGCCGCGTAAATCTCCGCAAGCCCATTCTAATATTTAGATTTTGTCTTTCAACGTCGAGAGGCGGTCTGAAGGGTGGCCCGGCGCGGGCTGCCAACATGACCGCAGAGGAACGTAGCGAAAGCGCCCGAAAAGCCGTTCTGGCGAGTGGGCAAAGGAAAGGAGAAAAGGTAAGAAGGCGGCTTAATCCTATTAATCAACATTTATTTCCACAACGGGTTTGGAATTAGCCGCGATCCGTGATAACTATTATTCTGTTGAACGATTTCGGGCTTTTTACCATTTTTCGCCCGGCCAATGTTGGCCCCTAGAAAGCCAACAGCCCAGCGCATAAGCACTGGGCCATTTAGCAAGGAAAAAGGAGGTATCTGCGATGATCACGATCGTGCGATACCTGGGTAAGAGGAAAGTAACGGTTACTATCCACGAAAATGGTGACGTAACGGTCACGGTTGAACCGCCGCCGAAAAAGCGGCAACTCAACAACCTCTTGCAATTCAAATAACGTAGCCGAAGGGCGATTTACCCCGAAACGGACTGGCCATCTGTTTCGGGCCTTTTAATGTCTCAAAAACTCTCAAATGTCTGGGGATTTCTCTTGGCGCGCGTTTTAGCTGAACGGGCTATTTCGCGGTTTGTGTGCGCTTCTAAGTTCCTAACGGCAACCTACACAATCCGCAGATTAGCGGATAAGCTAACCGTTAGGTTTACAGTATTGTAAAAACAGTTGACAGTTGTCAACCGTTTGTAAGCGGCTTAGAGAGGCCTTCCCGTTAGCGTTAGTGCTAAGGCGCTTTAACAGCTAGCGTCCCAAGCCGTTTAATGATTAGCGGTTGTCAATGTATTATCCCCTTCAAAGAACGTGGCTCTGAAGAATACACACAATCTTAGGACACTGTCTTTTCCTTTTGCCTTTTTACTTTTGCGGCGCTGGTTCGGTATAATGCGCGACTTTGCTGGACAAGCTTTGGCAACGAGACCGTCGCACTTCGGAATCAAAGCGTTCCGCGGTAGTTGAGGTGGGTGGACGCAGACCCCTTAGCGTTGTTTTTGCCTTTATTTTTCGAAAAGATAGATTTATAACCATTTTAGCTCCCCCGAAGTATCCGAGATCCGGTAAGAACCTCTGAGGGAAAAGGCGCTTATGTATTCATATCGCGGGTTTTTGCTCATATTTGTGAGCGGAATCATCCTGCTGGCTTCATACATCGTCTCCGCACCGCGACCGGTTAATGCGCAGCAGAGTCAACGCCTGGTTGAATCAGTAGATATCACCGGAAATCGTCGTCTCAGAAAAGACGACATCCTTTATTACGTCCAGACTCGCCCCGGTGATCCTTTCAACGAACAACAAGTCCAACGCGATTTACAGGCAATTCTTGCTTTGGGTTTTTTTGATAAGACGGCCACCCGCGTCCTGACTGAAGAAGGCGCTCGCGGTGGCGTTAACGTGGTCTTCGAAGTCAAAGAGCTACCCATTATTAGGGACTTGCAGTTTGAGGGCCTGAAGAGCGTTCCGGAATCTGACGTACTCAAAGCCTTTCGCGAAAGGCGCGTGGGTGTTTCCAAGGAAAGCATCTACGACCCAGTCAAGGCACGCAACGCCATCCGCGTCTTAAAAGAGTTACTTGCTGCTCACGGCCATCCCAACGCCACAGTCGAGGAAAGGCGCGACGAGGTTTCCGCCACGTCGACCGCCCTCACTTTTGTCATCAATGAAGGTGACCGAGTGCGCGTGGTGGAGATTCAATTCGAAGGCAACAAGGTTTTTAGTGACGGCAAACTTCGTGGCTCAATGAAGTATGTTAAAGAAGCCGGCCTGATCACTCGCTTTAAAGGGCTGGACATACTCGATCGCGAAAAGCTGGATTTCGACCTGCGGCACGTCGACAACTACATGCGCTCGAAGGGCTACCTGCAGGCGCGCCACGGTGAGCCAAGAGTTGAAAGCATCGGACCCAGACGGACCGGCTTCCCCATTCTTCCGCTTCCTTTTCTTTCCTCGGTTGATGAAGGGCTCCGCGTCACCGTTCCAATCAATGAGGGCAGAATCTATCGCATCGGCGACATGAAGATCGAAGGCAATTCGATTTTTTCTGAGGATTTGATTAGAAGCATTATTGGTCTTAGCAAAGGTGATATCGCAAACGGGGAAAAAATCGGCAAGGCATTATTTGAGAACCTGAAGAAATACTACGGTGCGCAAGGTTTCATTGAGTACACGGCTGAACCGACGCCAACTTTTAAAGACAATCCGCAAAAACCCGACGAGGGAATAGTTGACTTCGTGATCACCATCGAGGAGGGCAAACAGTTTTCGCTGCGCCGCCTCGAGTTCATCGGTAACACATTTACCCGCGACAACGTTCTGCGTCGCGAGGTGTTGCTAAACGAAGGCGACATCTATAACCAGTCGAATTGGGAATACTCAATAATCAAACTAAATCAGCTCGGCTACTTCGATCCCATCGACAAAGACAAAGATGCTGATTTCAAGACTAACGAAGAAGAAGCAACGGTTGATCTGAGTCTGAAGGTGTCGGAACGCGGACGGCAGCAGATTTCCTTCAACGGTGGTCTGTCCGGTATCGGTGGATCATTCTTTGGTCTTGAGTACTCAACTAACAATTTGTTAGGCCGCGGGGAAATCCTCTCGCTCAACCTATCGGCAGGCAACCGCCAGAAATCCGCCCAGTTTTCCTTTACGGAGCCATACATCAAGAACCGCCCGATTACGGCAGGCTTCTCTTTGTTTGGTTACACGCAAAAGTTTTTCGGTGAGGGAACTTTTCTCTCGCAAAATATCGAAGCTCAGCAAGGGCTTTCCGGCTCGCAGTTCGATTTTCTTAATGTCAGCGAAGAGAATCTTTTCACGCGCACTTCATACGGTGGCTCTCTTTTCGCGAGTGCGCCGCTGTCTGAGTTTTACCGCAAGCGTCGCTTCACCCAGTTTTCGCGCGTGGGAGCGTCTTATCAGTTTTCAACGTCGAGCGTCCAGGATCCGGCTGTCAACCAGGGCAGCGCGTGTGGCACGACGAATACTACCGTCTCAGCGAGTCCAAAATTCATTCCGGTTATTTACTGCCAGCCGAGCATTCTCACCAGTCGAGGTACGGTGAGTTTTGCCTACGACACTCGGAACGCCAGTGTCGATCCGACAACGGGCAGGGAAATATCGGCTCAAGTTGCCTTGGCCGGTCTGGGCGGAGATGTTCGCACTTACCAGCCAACGCTTTCTTACACGCAGTTTATGCCGGTTCGTCACAAAAGGTCGGATCATCCCGAAGTCTTTGGTTTCCGCATCATCGCTGGAACCGTCGGTAGTTTCGCCACCTCCTCCAAGGTAAGGAACTCGAATTCATTGGCATTCGTTGATGGCGTGCCAATCTTCGAACGGTTCTTCCTCGGCGATGAATTTACTATTCGCGGCTACAATGTTCGTTCCATCAGCCCGCTCGCTCCGATCGACACGTTTATTACCTCGAAAAACGTGGTAGTAGCTGCGAATCCGACGGGAACTCCTGACGTCATTGCCGGCGTGCCGGCGTCGGCGGCTATCGTCGGCACTTTTACAGGAGTTACCGGCTCAAATGTGGCGCCACTGTCGAATTCGTTTACTCCGATCGGGGCAGATACGCAGGTGCTGGGAAACTTTGAATACCGCATTCCGATTATTGGCAACACAGTGGGATTGGCGGCTTTCGCCGACATCGGAACTGCGTTCAACTTGCGCAGCAAGAACGATCAGTTCTTCAATAGTCTTTTCCTTGATGACCAGCCTTTTTTGAGCTCGATCGGTTTTGTCCGCTGCGCCAGATCGCCTGGAGGTTTTGCCTTGGCAAACCTGTCAACGCTAGCGGCCTGCAACGCGAATACAGATCTTGCACTTGCAACTAACAGCTTCGGTGTGTCGGGCCTGGTGCTGCGTGATAACCGTTTGGTGACAACCACCGAACTCGACAACGCGCGTAACCTCGTCGGGTTTGATCCTGCCACCGGGTTGCCTTTTGGCTTCCGCCAGGTATTTCTGCGCGGTCAGGCGCAAACCAACACGGCGGTTCGTCTGTCGCAGAGCCTATTCTCCAAGTTTGGAGATTACCGGGCCAGCCTGGGAATGGAAGTTCGCGTGCAGGTACCGGTCATCAACGTGCCTTTTCGCCTGATCTTTGCGTATAATCCCAAGGCTAGGCGGGACCAGGTTATCAATGGGTTTCCTTTCGCCTTTAATGAGAAGAAGAAAGTCATGCGTTTCAGCATTGGGCGCACCTTTTGATCATTCAAAGCCAACCACTACGGTGGTCTGAACAACTAAGTGAGTTGACCAACCGCCTTTTATTTTCGAAGGAGCAATACAAGAAAGTTATGAAGATAGATCGAATGCTACTAGCCTTTGCTTTTGTTCTGGCCCTGGCTGTTTCACCGGCACTGGCGCAACCCAGACCGGCAGCGGCCGCGCCTACGCAGACTCCGGCCCAAACAACGGTCTCGGTCCCGGAAAGTAAGATCGCCCTGATTTACTCGGACGCGTTTCTCGACGCCAAAACCGGCATCGCCCGATTCACCACGCTGGTGAGCACCTTGAATCGTGAATTCCAGCCGCGCCAGACAGAACTGCAGACGATGCAACAAAAAATCCAGGCGCTTACCGACGACATCACCAAGACCGCATCTGTTGCTGATCCCAGGACGCTGCAGACTAAACAAGACCAGTTGGATCAGCTGAAGAAAGATTTTCAGCGAAAAGGTGAAGACGCTCAGACTTCCTATGACCGCCGCCGCAAGGAAATGTTCACGCCGCTGCAGGATGACATTGGCAAGGCGTTGGAAGTTTATGCCAAGGGACACAACATCAACGTGATCATTGATGGCAGCCAGGTGCCGCTGGTTTACGCCGCGGACGCTCTGGATATCACCCGGGCTTTCATCAACGACTTCAACAGCAAGAATCCGGCTACTGCAGCAGTGACAACGCCGCCACAGTAACTTCAAGCTGGAAGCTTCTCATTTAAGACGCGGCGATGCGGCAGTTAGTTCCGCGTCCCGCGTCTCTTTATTCCGATCATGGAAACAATTCTCGATTCCCAGGCGATACAAAAGCTCTTGCCGCATCGTTTTCCGTTTCTCCTTGTCGATCGAATAATCGAACTGGTTCCGCGAGAACGAATCGTCGGCATTAAACAAGTCAGCATCAATGAACCCTTCTTTCAGGGACACTTTCCCGGCGCGCCCGTGATGCCAGGTGTGCTTGTCGTTGAGGCGCTCGCCCAGGTGGGAGCTGTGCTGGCACTGCGTGAAATTGAAAACCGCGACGAGAAACTCGTCATGTTTACCGGTATTAAAGAGGCGCGCTTTCGTCGCCCCGTGGTCCCGGGCGATACGTTGAGACTGGAAGTGACGGCCTTGCGCATCGGCTCGCGCGTGCAACGCATGCGAGGCGAAGCGACAGTCGATGGGCAGCTCGTTGCCGATGCCCTCATCATGAGTGTGATTGCCGATCGCGGATCGGCGGTAATAGCAAGGGGTAAAGGGTAAAGGGGAAGGGGTAAACCGGAAGGACAAAGGTTAACGTCAATTATTGTTTCCCCTTACCCTTTCCCCATTTCCCCCCGACGATTTCAATGTCTGTCGCCACCAAGCCTAATAACATCCATCCTTCTGCCGTTGTCAGCCCGCGCGCCCGTATTGGGAGTGGTTGCTATATCGGCCCCTTCTCGATTATCGGCGACGACGTCGAGTTGAAAGATGGCGTTCGTCTGGAGTCGCATGTCGTCATCGATGGCCGTACGGTGATTGGGCAGGATACGCGAGTGTTTCCCTTTGTTTCGATTGGCCTTCCCGCGCAGGATTTGAAGTACAAAGGCGAGCCTTCCGAAACGCGCATCGGCAGGCGCAACCACATAAGAGAGTTCGTAACAATCCATCGCGGCACCGCGGGCGGTGGAATGTTGACTCAGATTGGCGACGACTGTTTACTGATGGCACAGGCCCACGTCGCGCATGACTGCATACTCGGCGATGGTGTGATTATGGCAAATGCGGCGACACTCGCAGGTCACGTAATCATTGAAAACCATGCGAACGTTGGAGCTTACTCCGGAGTACATCAGTTTTGCCGCGTCGGCAGGGAAGCGTACATCGGCGGTTACTCGGTGGTTGTGAAAGATGCCTTGCCATTTGCCTTAACTGTTGGTAATCATGCGCGCTGTTATGGTTTGAATACCACTGGCATGAAACGCCGCGGGTACTCGGCCGAAATAATCAGCTCGCTACATCGTGCCTTTCATCTCCTTCTTTCCTCCAAACTAAATACTTCCCAGGCCCTGGCGAAAATGAAGGAAGAAATCAAAGACTCAACGGAAGTGGACTCGCTGGTCGAGTTTATCCAGTCCTCCAGTCGGGGCGTTATTAAGTAGGGATGAAGGATGAAGGAGGAAGGATGAAAGAGAGTCGGGAGAGACATTTGCAACATCTGAACCAGGCGCCGGCTCTCTCGAATCATTTTCCATTTTCCATTCGTCATTTCTCGTTTTTCATTTCTTTTCCTTCATCCCCCATCTTTTCCTAATGCGTTACGGATTAATCGCAGGCAATGGTCGGTTTCCTTTCATGGTTGTAGAAGGGGCGCGACGGGCGGGTGTCTCGCTTTCCGTCGCCGCCATTCGTGAGGAAACTGATCCCAGTATCGAGCATGAAGTTGAACGTCTAATCTGGGTAGGCATCGGACAGCTTGGCAAGATGATTCGCTTTTTCAAGGGTGAAGGAGTGGAGAAAGCGATCATGGCCGGACAGGTAAGGCATGTTCAAATTTTTAGCGGCGCCGTGCCGGATGCGCGAATGTTGAAGATGCTGCTGAAGCTGCCACGCCGCAACACCACTTCGCTGATCGGCGGCATCGCCGCGGAACTTGCCAGTGAAGGTATTGATCTGATCGACTCCACTTATTTCCTTCAGGACTATTTGCCTGCCCCCGGAACACTAACGCATCGCAAACCTAATGCTGGCGAGCGTGCCGACCTTGAATATGGATTGGAGATTGCGCGCGAAATGGCGCGGCTTGATCTTGGTCAAACAATCGTCGTGCGGGGTAAGGCTTGCGTGGCGATTGAAGCCATGGAAGGCACTGATGCCACCATCCGGCGTGCCGGCGAGCTTTTGCGCGGCGGCAAGGAAGCGCGTAAGAAAATCAAACTCACCAGTGGCGCGCTGACGGTCTTGAAGCTGTCAAAGCCGGATCAGGATATGAGATTTGATGTGCCGGTCATTGGTCTGCCGACAATCGAGGCCATGGCTGCGGCGGGAGCCACCTGCCTCTGTGTTAGTGCCGGCAAGACACTGATGTTCGATCGCGACGAGATGATCGCTCTCGCCGACGAAAACAAGATCGCGATCGTCGCTGTCTAGCCCGCTTCAAGCGCGCCCGCTAAAGTTCACGTCCGCCTTCTCGTCGTTCCGCGTCCTCTTCAACAGGTTCTGTCGGAACAGGCTTCCCCGGCACGCGATACTCTTCACTGACCCACTTGCTGAGATCTACAAGCTTGCAGCGTTCAGAGCAGAACGGCCGAAAAGGATTATCCTGCCAGTGGACCTGTTTGTTGCAGGTAGGACACTTTTTCATGAACCAAATGCAGCGCGAGATTAGTTGACCAGCGGGGTCTCGTGCACCGGGCGCAATAGCCACTCCGGGCGCTTGACCAGAATTCTTCGATTAACGAATTCGATCGTACCTTCACGGCGCATTGCGTTCAAGCGCACAGTGACGCTCTCGCGGGTCGATCCCACGATCGAAGCAATTTCCCGGTGAGGCAAAGGAATATCGATTAAGACGCCCGCTGATCCAGGCACACCATAGCGGTCGGAAAAATCCGCGAGCAATCGATCAAGCCGGGCCGGAATAGCGTTTAGTGCGAAATCAGCGAGCCGTCGTTCAGCATGTTCCAGCCGGTGGCCGATGAGCCGGAAAGTGTAGTCGTGAAGCCCGGGTTCCTGAGCCATTCCCAGCTTAAACTGGTCCGCGGGAATCTTCAGAAGCGAGCAAGTCTCGTAGGCAACTGCGCAGTTTTCGCGCTGGCCCGCCCGGGAGTAAAGCGCCGATTCGCCGAAGAGAGATCCTTCCGGAAGGATGTCGATTACCGCTTCGCGATCAGTGTCAGGCTCGATGCGGCAGAGCTTGATACGCCCTCTTACGATGGCATACAGAGCATCCGCCTGTTCGCCGGCACGGTAGACAAAACGGCGGCGGCGAACGTCCATCACCAGTGAGCATTCTGCAAACTGAGAAACGGTCCCGTCGCTCAAACTGGAACCAAACTCGAGTTGGCGGATAATCGCGGCTCGATCTGCGGAAGTTAAGTCTTGCGCCCGGCGGGGGGGCTTTGGTTTCTTGTCAATGTCACTCATGGGGGTCACTCATTCGGAGATTGAGCTTAAACGCGGTTAAGATTCAAATAGATAATGCGAAGGTCTTACTCCCCCTGGTGGTCCAGTCGCTGGTTAGGTGTCTGTAATGTAAGGAAACTCTGATGAACGTGCCCGAGGTCTGGACTTCTTCAGCTATTGTTCTGGCTCTACGAAACGAGGCGAGTTCCCTGGGAAGCGGACAATTACTGAATGGCCGAACTCTAACATGAAGCCTGTGGCCGCGCAAGACCAATGCTTGTTTAAAAATGGAAATCTGATGATTGGATTGAACTCGCCGCCAGAGCGAGACGTACTACGATGCGGAGGCCAGAAGCCAGAGGTCAGAGGTCAGGGGTCAGATGTCAGAGATTAGAGATCAGAGGTCAAAGAGGTCAGATGACGCTGACCGGAGGCCGAGGACAGCATTGATCCCGAGCGCCACTTTTGACCGTTGATCTCTGACCTCTGACATCTAGTTTGCTATGGCTGATTACAAGGAAAAAATTGACGAGTGGCAAAAAACGGTGCGCCGGAAGGCTCGCGAGCTGGACGAGAAATACGCAATCTCGGATCTTGTAGACCAGGGCTCACGCGTAGCGGGGGAAGCAGCTAAACGCGGGGCTCAGACCATAAAGTCAGGGGCCGAGAAGTTCCGGGTTGAGGCTGAGCGCCTGGCTGATGAAGGCGACGTTGGCGATACAGCACGGCGAGCGGCCGGTGAAGCTGTGCGCGGGGCCGAAGAGGCTGGAAAAATCATTCGCGATGCCGCGGGCGACGTCGGTAAGCAGGCCGGTAAGACGGCGGGCGAAGTATTCGACGAGGCGAAGACTTACTACGACCGGGCCTCGCAGTTTTATGACACCAGCGCAAAGGTAACGCGGGCTTCAACGGCCGCGACTGCCGGCGTCCTGAAAGCGCGTGAATGGATCCAGGAGAACCCCGGCAAGGCTGCGCTGGTTTCGTTTTCTCTCGTGATGGGCGTGCGCATGGGCGCTGCGCTCCCGGGTCTGGACGCGGTATTGCTTGGCGCACATCCCCACTGGCTGACCCACTCCGCGCTGCCAATTTTTGGGGCACGAAAACTGAGCGAGAAATTTAATGACTATTTGCGCAAGCAGGAAGAATTGATTGCCGCGGGGCAACTGGATGAAGCCGAACGCAAACGCGTGGAGTTTCAACGCAACCTCACCAAGTATGTTGGCGCACCGTTGCTCGGAGCCGTTAGTTGTGCGGCGGGTGCGGCGATGTTCGCGCAGATAGTGCAACCGGGAAGTGTGGTTGGCGCGCCGGTAAGTTGGTTGCTAGGCGGTAATCCTTTTCTCGGCGGCGTCTGGCTATTTGCCAACGGCGTTATCTGTTTCCATGAAGGCTACAAGTTTTTCATGATCGCGCTCGCGGACCAGGATGAAGTGAATCGCGTGGTGCGTGAGATTAAAGGCCTTCTGCCGGCGGCCGAAGCCACACCTTAATTAACCACTAAGCCACAAAAACACTAAAGACACTAAGGAGGATGCGAAGGGAAACTGACTTTTGCCCTCTTTCTTAGTGTCTTCGTGCCTTTGTGGTTTTTGATTAGGTGATCGTGATCGGGAATGGAACGAAGGAGAGCGCAAACACTAGCAACGTAATGATAGCCACTACAATGCGCAAACCGCCAAGTGGTTCTATCTGCTCAGGCGACGGATGGCGCACCCATAACATGACCGCCAGCAGCACCGTGTAAAGAAAACCGCTGGGGCTGCCATGCCAAATGAATCCTAATACAGACATCACAGCCACCGTTATGAAGGCGAGCCTGCCGATGATCTTGTGCGCGCGCTTGCCGAAGACCGCAAACGTTCCGTGCCCGCCATCGAGTTGCCCTACCGGCATCAGGTTGAGGCTCGTCACCAACAGTCCAATCCACGCCGCCATGTAAAACGGATTCGGCGACGCATCAACAAGCTTCGCGCCCGTGAGTTTCGCAATTATTTGAAACAGAAGCGGGTCGTTAAATATTATGCCTGTGCCACTGCTGTGCGCCGGCGCTGCTTGCAGAGTGAGCAATCCACCAAACGCGATTGGCAATAGGGCAACGAAGCCCGCGAGCGGTCCGGCCAGACCAATATCAAATAGCGCGCGGCGGGACGGGATGGGCGACTTCATTTTTATGAACGCGCCAAACGTGCCCGCCAGGAAAAGTGGTGGAGCAGGAATGAAGAAAGGCAGCGTGGCCCTGACGCCGTAATAGCGGCAAGCAAGATAGTGGCCCATTTCATGCGCCATCAGTATTGTGAGCAGCGCAGTGGAGAAAGTTAATCCCGATTTTAGCAGGCCGGGATTGGCCATCGTTTGCCAGAGCAGGCCGGCAACAATTCGACGATAGTATTCCGGAACATATAAAACGTACCCAAGCACACCGGAAGCAGTCGGTTCCGGCACGTCGATCGGCGGCGCGGCAGTGAAGATGCCCGCGAAAGTTGTAGTAATGAAGGTTAGCAGCAAGAGCGCTGAGTGTTTTATCCATTCGCGCGTGCTGGGATCCGCAGTTTGCCGCCTCAACATGACTTCCTCTGAAGGTGCAAACGTTGGAACTGCTTGAACGGATTCTGACATCGATGTCTTTTCGAGATGAGAGGCCAGAGACTGGACATCGCGTCCATGGCTCTAGCCTCAAGAATTCAGGATCGACTCTTAGCGTTACAAACTCTAATTTTCCGAATCGGCCGCATCGGGTTGCGCGCTGAGTTCCGCCTGGTCGCTAACCTGCAAGTCTTTGCCTGGTTTGAAACGAATTGTTTTCCCAGAGGGGATTGCCACTTCCTCGCCGGTCCTTGGATTCCTGCCCACGCCACGCTTGCGGGGCTTAACAACAAATACGCCGAAGCCGCGGAGCTCGATGCGTTCGCCGCGCGTGAGCGCTTCCTTCATCGATTGAAAGAGGGCATCCACCGCCTGCTCCGCTTTCATCTTAGGAACGCCGGTCTTTTCTGCCACGCGGTTAATGATGTCTAGTTTGATCACGGCTTTCAGCCTCCGTTCGAGTCTCAATGGGAGATTTTTTTTCGAGCCGAACTTGTAGGGAGCGATGATAGAGATGCGCAGCAAAGACTGTCAACTGTTGCAGCGACAATGGCTACCTTGGGGCAAACCGTCCGAGCAACACGGATAGATACAGATCAAATCAGAACCGGGAGCGGACCGGGGCTCCCGCGCGGGCAGCCCACGTGGGGTGTTGGCAGCGACCGGGTCGATATGTCTCGTCAGCAAGAGTTTTCGCCCAACCATACACGGTCGCTACCACCCCCCAGCGCGGCTGCCGCGCCGGGGTCATCTGTGGTTGATGACCCCACACTTTGACAAGCAACTGGGTGAAAGCTAACCTCAACTATTGCCTTCGGGCAGCAGTTGTCACAATTTCATAAGTGGACTTTCGAACATGTTAGGCATCAGAACTCGTCGTCCGCCGCCTTTTGGCGGGATTCATATTAACGACGACAAAGACATTCAAATTCACCGGCCCGAAGACGCCTCGCGGCATAGTCTTTGGGCGGAGAGCCGGTTGCTGCTGCGCGACCTGGTGTTTGCCCTGATGATCGCGGCGCTGGTGGTTGTGTTTATTGTGCAGCCCGTAAAGGTGGAAGGCACGTCGATGTTGCCCCGCCTGCACGACGGCGAGCGTATCTTTGTTAACAAATTGATCTATTACGACGAGTATCGCTGGGCGCCAAAACTTGAGCGTGGCGACATCGTGGTGTTTTGGTTTCCCGACGAACCGTCTAAAAGCTACATCAAGCGCGTGGTCGGCTTGCCGGGAGAAACGGTCGAGGTGCGGGAAGGGCAGGTGCGAATCAACGGCAGTGTTCTCGACGAGAAGTACCTGGACCCGCAGTTGAATCTATCATCCCGCAGTCAGGCGCCGATACTCGTCAGGGCAAACTACTATTTCGTGATGGGTGACAATCGCGATAATTCAAGTGACTCGCGAAGTTGGGGATTGGTGCCCAAGAAGTACATCTACGGTAAGGCATTGTTTCGTTATTGGCCGTTGCGCGTGGCGAGCGTAATCCACCACGAAAACATCTCGCCCCAGGTGCCGCCGTCCGCCAACCAACCAAACCCTCAGGCGATGCCGAATATAGCCCCGGAAGAATAGTGGCGACAGGATCTGAGAACTTAAGTTGAACACACTCGATTGGCTACGGCTTCTTTCCATGATTTTTTACGCGCCGGTGCGTGGCCTTCGAGAAGTGCGCGATCGCGCTCCGCTGGCGGCTGTCGGGCTAATGGCCCTGATTAGTCAAATCGTTTATTTGCTCTCCACGCAGTGGTTGGCTGGAAACCGTACCTTCATCCTGGCCGGGCCGGGCACGGTCATACGCTTACTCTTTCAATCCACGCTTTCGCTGCTTCTAATCGGCGGTGTGTTGGTACCAATCATTGCCTTCGTTGCCAACATCTTCGAGCGCAGAGGCCGCTTCAGTTTGTTGCTGCAACAGGAATACGCCTCGCTGGCATCCACCTTTCTTTATGCGCTCGTAATCTCGAACGTACTGACAATCCCGGTCGCAATCTTCTTTCACTTCAGCGGCATTCAAGCGGCGTATGTCGCCCAATCGCTCCAGTCTGCGGCGCAAATCGATAACTGGTTTCAGGTCTCACCGGCATTCCGTGCTGAAATGCAGATTGCTCTCACTGATCCTCGCATCGTCGCCGGGGGACTGTTTCGTTCGATCAAATGGTTCTTCTTCGCCGTCGCGGCTGTCGTTGGTGTGCGGGAAGTGTTTCGGATTTCGTTGCCTCGTGCCTCAGCGATCTCAGCAGTTGGCCTAACGCTGGCTGTCTTCATCTCGCCTTTGTGGACGCTCCTGCTTAGTCCCATCTTGGCTTCGCCATTTTTGCTGCTGATACTCTTCCTGCTCATACGCGGCTATATCAGCGGCGTCTTGCGCACGCAACGGGCGCGCGAGTCGTTCAAACAAAATCTGGAAGCGGCAACACTAAATCCTGCGGATGCCTCGGCTCACTACAACCTCGGCTTAATTCATCAACAGCGAGGCGAACTCGATGCGGCGCGGGAGCGTTTTGAGCGTGCCATCCAGATCGACGCCGATGAGATCGACGCTCACTATCAGCTTGGTCGCATTGCCCTGCTGCAAAAACGATTCGCCGATGCTGTTAGAAACTTCGAACAGGTTGTCGCCCGCGATCCGGCGCATAGCCAGCACGAAATCTGGCGTGAAGTTGGCGCGACCTACATCGCTGCGGGTCAGTTTGAAGATGCACGTGATGCGTTGGAACGATTCATCGAGCAGCGGCCGTCCGATCCTGAAGCACTTTACTTGATGGGCCGCGCACACGCCGGACTTGGCCATCGCCGGGAGGCTGCCAGTTCAATGCAGGCTTGCATCGAGGCGGTGAAGACGGCTCCTGCTTATAAGTATCGCGCCGATAAGCGCTGGCTCAACGAGGCGCAGCAGTTTATTAAAAGTAGTCAGTAAGGACAGTCCAAAGTCCAAAGTCCAAAGTCCAAAGTCAAAGGCCAGGTTAGCTACGCAGACATTGGACAATTGGACATTGGACTTTGGACAATAAACACAATGACAGTGAGAAACCACGGTTCCGCGAGACTTGCCCTCGAAGATGGCCGCGCGTTCCGTGGACGCTCATGGGCTGCGGAAGGCGAGAGCGTCGGCGAGATGGTCTTCAACACCTCGATGACTGGTTACCAGGAGGTGCTCACCGATCCTTCCTATGCCGGCCAGATCGTCTGCATGACCTATCCGCTGATTGGCAACTACGGCGTCAACAGTGAAGACGAAGAATCTGATCGCCCGTGGGTCGAGGGCTTCGTCGTGCGCGAAGCGAGCCGCATGGCCTCTAGTTGGCGCGCGCAGGAAACGCTGGATGCTTATCTGAAACGCTGGAACATTGTCGCGATTGAGGGTATCGACACGCGCGCTCTGGTCCGTCACATTCGCGACAAAGGAGCAATGCGCGCCTGCATCTCCACAATCGATCTGGACGAGGAGAGTCTGATTGATAAAGCGCGCCAGTCACCTGCAATGGAGAACCGTGAGCTGGCGAGCGTGGTGACGACTAAACAACCTTACGAGGTTAAGGCAGCAGGTGACGAGCGTTTCCACGTGGTCTGTTACGACTTCGGTGTTAAGCGAACTTCACTGCGTGAGTTGTCGCGCCTGGGTTGTCGCATTACGGTTATGCCTGCGTCAACTACCGCCGCAGAAGTCGTGGCGATGGAACCCGACGGAGTCTTTCTATCCAACGGTCCGGGCGATCCGGCTTCGATGGATAGGGAAGTGAGACAGATTCGGGAGTTGATCAAATCAACTGTGCCGACGTTCGGAATTTGTTTTGGACACCAGTTGCTCGGCCGCGCCTTTGGCGGCAAGACCTTCAAACTTGTCTTCGGACATCGCGGCGGAAATCAGC
>JBGPYG010000166.1:0-7785 GCA_041493085.1 Pyrinomonadaceae bacterium
CCAGTACGCAAAAATGATTGTCTGTTCGGTGGAAACTATGTAATCCTATAGCTGCGGATTCTCACTGAGGCGTCTGAAACGACCGCTTACCATCCGCGCCCCAAACCAAAATTCGAATCTCCGGGAGGGACGCGATGAAACTGTGCCCACAATGCGATTTCATTTACGAGGATGACCAGGCCTTTTGCGATATGGACGGGAAAGAACTCGTCTATGACCCCGCGCCAGGCATTTTCGAGCAAAGCGCTGCGACTCAGCCAACCGTATCGACTGGATTCCAATCACGGAGATTCGCTCTTGCGGCCGTAGCCGGAGTTGCCTTAATGGCGCTTCTCTTGGTGGGATACTTCGCTCGAACGCAACAGTCGCGATCAGACATCGCAAACCTATCATTCAATCAATCCATACCTGGCGCGGCCAGCGCGCAATCATCGACGCCTGACCAGGTTTCAGGACCCTCGCCCGCCCTTGCTGAGCCGACGTTATTAGAGCAACTACCTGAGCAATCGGCCGAGCCGGCATCATCCTCATCACAAAATCTGGCGCCACTTAGCCCATCGTCTTCCTCGTCTCTCTCGCCTTCGTCGGCAGCGTCTTCCAGGCGTCCTCGCCGCGGTTCTAGTCCTGTTTCAGCAGGAGGTTCACCTGGGAGTCGGGCTCCGGTCATCGTTCGGCTCAGTAATGGCGCCTCGATCAAGGCTGACGAGGTTTGGGAAAGAAAAGAAGGGATCTGGTATCGGCAAGCCGGCCTGGTCACTTTTCTCAAACGCAGCCGGGTAAGAGCGATTGAACGACCCGCGTCTCCCCAGCCGCGGTTAAAGTCAGGTGCCGTCAACGCGGACGAGAGGAATCAAAAGTCTGAGAACTTCATAGCGCAGAATCAACCACGCTTGGGCAAACCGGAACCCATTAACGTTAACAAAGAATCCAGGTTGAGTTCTTTTCTGAAAAAGACTGGACGAATACTGAAGAAGCCATTCAAGTTTTAGAAGCTGTGGGAGGCCGTTTCTCTTTTCCTGACTACCCAGGTCGTCATGGCGCGCACATTCTCGACGACGGTCGTCTTGATCGGCTCAATAAATTCCCCCGCGAGCGACGCCGTAACTCGTCGCAACATCGTTTCGTCTACCAGAAAACGATCGCTGCCATCGGGCAAGGTGTAGCGCCTGCCCTCGATTAGCTTGACGCGATCTTCCAAGCCGATGGTTGAGGCCAGGCGCGCGAAGAAGATTCCGCCCGCCTTGAGCACGCGCCACATCTCAATGACCATCGCCTGCCAACGTTCCTCATCCGGGGCAAAGTGAAGCACGGCGCTACTCAAGACCACATCGAACGCTGACTCTGCAAACGACATCCTCTCCACTGGCTCCACCCGAAAGTTATCCGCGGGCAGATGCGGCGCCAGCACGGCCGCCAATCGGCGCGTTTGTGAGATCGCCTCTTCCGCCTGATCGACCCCGAAAACTTCGTAGCCGTTTCTCAGGAAGTAGACAAGGTTCCTACCCGATCCACAACCCGCATCGAGTATCCACATCCCCGGAACGAACCGATCCTTCAAGAGCTGATCGAACAAATAGATGTCGATGCTCCCAAAGCGTTCTTGTAAGTCTTCGACGCCGTCATCACTCATCACTGTTCTTCCCGCTCTCCCGCGATATCTGGTGACAAATCTCTTTGTCCCACCAATGCCCGGATGGCGGCGACAAGGTCGTCCGGTTCGACCGGCTTCGCGAGGTGCAGTTGGTAGCCGGCAGACAACGCTCGGTCCCGATCTTTGCTGGTGGCGTAGCCGGTTAGAGCGATGGCTGGAACAAGTGATGAGTTATGAGTTATGAGTGATGAGTCAGAAGGAAGTGATGAGTCAGCGGAGTCGAGAACTGATGAATTACCGGACAGCGAGCGTATCCTGCGGATCAGCTCATATCCGTCTTCTTCCGCCATGCCGATGTCGCTGATCACTATGTCAGGTGGACTTTGCGCAAACAGGTTCAGTGCGTCGGAGGACGAAGACGCAGCGATAACTTCAGCGCCGTAGCGTTTGAGGATCAGACTGAGTAGGTTCCTCGAGTCGTCGTCGTCTTCAACGAGCAGCAAACGGACGCCAGCGAGCGGCACTGAACCTCCAATACTTTCGCCCCTGGCGATACCCGATGCCCCTATTACTTGAGATGTTTCAGCATCCTGCGAAGCTGCGCGAGCCGTCCCTATCTTGTCGCGGCTCCTTCTGTCAAACGCGTTCTTGCTGTCGTCTAAGTCGGCAACATCTCTGCTGTCATCGCCCCCTGTAGCTCTGCTCGAGTTACTCAGCGCATCTCTTCTGTCGATAGCGAGAGGCAGATCGACTTTGAAGGTAGAACCCTGTCCCGGTCCGGGACTCTCCACGCTGACAATGCCCCCATGCAACTCCACGAGGTGACGAACCACCGCCAGCCCTAACCCGAGTCCACCGGCCTTACGTGATATAGAGCCTTCCTCCTGGCGGAAACGATGAAACACGTAAGGCAGAAACCCCGGCTTAATACCCTCGCCCGTGTCACTGACAGTCAGTCGTGCACCAGTGTCGACGCACTGGAGACGAAGCCTTACGCTACCGCCACGGGGAGTAAACTTGATCGCATTCATCAGCAGGTTCCAAATCACCTGGCGCAATCTGTTTGGATCACCGCTGACAAGACAGCTTTCAGGATCTAACTCAATTTCGACTCGAATGCCTTTCGCCTCGGCAGCCGGGCGCAACGCATCGTTGGCTGCTTCCACGATCGGCGCCACATTGAGTGGATGAACATCGAGTTGGAGATTACCGGTGATGATGCGTGAGACGTCCAAAAGATCATCGATGAGTCGGGCCTGCGAGCGCGCGTTACGTTCGATAATCTCAAGGGCGCGATCGAGATTCTCTGTTCTATCAACTTCTCCATTACGAATCAGTGTGGCCCAACCGAGAATCGAAGTGAGCGGAGTCCGGAGTTCATGTGACAAGGTGGCGAGAAACTCATCCTTCAGTCGATCGGCTTCTTCCGCTTGCTTGCGCAAGTCACGCTCACGCGCCAACAGGGCGGCGCGTTCTTCTTCGACAAGTTTCCGCGCGGTCACATCAAGAACCAGAGAGAGCACGGACACGAGGTTGCCGCTGTCGTCGTGCAGTACGGAGTTGTACCACTCGCAATAGAGTACCGAACCGTCTTTTGTGTAGTTCCGATTATGCTGTACGCCTAACCGTTCGGCTCCCAAGCGTTGGCGGTAGGTAACCTGCGCGACGGCGTCTACGTCTTCGTCAAATACGAAGTGCCAATCGCTGACGTACTTGCCAATCACCTCATGCGCTTTCCAGCCGAAGAGGCGCTCTGCTGACTCGGACCAGCGCGATACGCGGGCGTCGCTGTCCCACTCGATTACGGCCAGCGGCGAATTCTCAACATGAAAGGTCAAACGCTGGTGAACGTCTTGCGCCGCCGCCTCGACGCGTTTGCGCTCGGTTATGTCGTGCACGACGGCGATACCGCCGACGATTTCGTTTTGCTGGTTAAGTAGCGGTGAGTAGTAACCCTTGAAAAAACCTTTGCGGTTCGTTTCCGGTATGGTGTAAGGCCGGTTCTCGGACGTCGCGTTTTCTCCGGCCAGAGCTGCATAGAGACATTTGTCCTCGCCGGTCTCTTTGAGAAAGGGAAACACATCGAAGGCACACTTGCCGAGCACGTCTTCGCGCCCCAGGCCACTGATGCATTCCATCGCGCGGTTCCAGGCGGTGTAACGGCAGTCGCGGTCGAAGGCGAGTATGCCCTCGACGCTGGCGTCGAGCAGTTGCGTAAGAAACAAGTCGCCTTGTAGAGGTTTTTCGTTCAAAGCCTGAAGCTTAGAGTAGCAGAAATAAAAGGGGAACGGGGTAACGGGTAACAGGGAAAGGGCAAGCGAAAAAAAGACTCCTGCCCGTTTCCCCTTCCCCTTTCCCCTCTTCCCCGTTTCTGAAGCACACCCGGGAGCCTATAATTGAATCATAGTTAAAAGCCAGTCGTAACGTCGAAGCAGAAGCCAGGGGTGGGAGGCAGCAGCCCTTAATGAGCAAGCGATACCAAGTCCCGAGGATTAGCATCTTTGTTTCTCTCGCACTATTTCTTGTTGTGGCCTGCCAATGGAGTGGCGCTGGCAAGTTGGTTGTGACACCAAGTGCTCATGCGAATGTTCAAGCCAGTGTTCAGCCAAACACAAACGCGCCGGAACCTGCGACACCTTCTCGCGATGTAACAGCCCCACCTCATAGATTCACGGAGGCTGATTTCACAAAGCACCTTGATCGGCTCAAAGCCGAGATCAAAAAGAAGTTGGCGAACTCGGGACCGCGAGCGACTGGGGCTGAGCTCGCTTTTGTTATTCAACCACCCTTCGTCGTTATTGGTGATGAAACTAGAGAAGCCGTGAAGCAACACGCCGAGGGCACCGTCAAATGGGCAGCCGACCGCCTCAAGCAAGACTTCTTCGCAAACGATCCGAAGGAGATCCTCGACATCTGGTTGTTTAAGGACGCAGCCTCGTATGAGAACCACGCTCGACTCTTATTTGGAGAGACCCCAACGACGCCCTACGGATACTACTCGAGTTACCACAAAGCATTGATCATGAATATCGAGACAGGCGGCGGTACGTTGGTGCATGAAATTGTGCATCCCTTTATGGAAGCCAACTTCCCCGCCTGCCCGCCATGGCTCAACGAAGGCTTGGGATCGCTGTATGAACAATGTGGCGAGGTAAACGGACACATTCACGGATTTACTAATTGGCGCTTGCCCGGACTGCAACGGGCGATACGTTCGAAACAGGTACCTTCATTCAAAACTCTCACGGAGATGGACTCGAACGCCTTCTACAATGAGGACAAGGGCACCAACTACGGCCAGGCGCGTTATCTTTGTTACTACCTGCAAGAGAAAGGTGTGTTGGTAAAGTTCTATCAGGAGTTCTATGCGCGGCAAAAGGAAGATCCAAGCGGATTCAAAAGTCTGCAAAAGGTATTAGCGGAAACTGACATGGACGCATTCAAAAGTAAGTGGGAGCGGTACGTCCTCGATTTGAGGCAGGGTTATGCTGTAACTGTGGTTCGGTGATATAGAACCCCATCCTGGATCGTTCATCGAGAATTGAACAGCGGAACTGAGTAAACGGAAGGCACGGACAGACAGGACATTCATTCCCTACCGCGTTGACGATTTTTGGATCAACCCTTAGGATTTCTTCGCAACCACAACCAGGCAAACACTCGGGAGACAAATAGATGTCGCAAGCAATGCCGCAAACATATGAGACGCTGCTGGTCGAACGGCGCGATCGCGTCGCCATAGTCACTATTAATCGTCCTGACAAGAGAAACGCACTGAACATCAAAACGCGCGAAGAAGGCGCGGCGCTGCTTGAAGAACTGCGGAGCGATGCCTCTGTCGGGGTTGTGGTTATTACTGGCGCCGGTGACAAGGCGTTTATCGCCGGCGCGGACATTGCCGAGTTTGCTGGTCGCACCGCGATGATGCAGCGCGATGTGATGACCGCTCGCTCGCTGTTCACCGCCATCGATACGTTTCCGAAGCCCATCATCGCCATGATCAATGGCTACTGCCTGGGCGGCGGTTGTGAGTTGGCGCTGGCCTGCGACCTGCGCATTGCCAGCGAGACGGCCTCATTCGGCCAACCGGAGATCAATCTCGGTATCATTCCCGGTGGCGGTGGCACACAACGTTTGACGCGACTCGTTGGCGAAGGCAAAGCGATGGAGCTGATTCTTACAGGCGAGATCATCGACGCGAAAACCGCCCTTGCGATTGGCCTGGTGAACACGGTGGTTCCTGCCGAGCAACTGGAAGCGAAAACGATGGAGATCGCCAACCGCATCGCCGAGAAGAGCCCCATCGCGCTGAGTCTTGCCAAAGAGGCAGTGAAACTCGCGTCTCGATCGAATCTCGACGAGGGTTTACGGCGAGAAGTGGATTTGTTTGCGCTTTGCTTTTCCACCGAAGACAAGAACGAAGGCGTGAGCGCGTTTCTTGAGAAGCGGAAACCGGCGTTCAAGGGGAAATAGGTTTCGCGTCCCGAGTTTCGAGTTTCGAGTTCCGAGTTCTGAGTTCTGAGTTTCGAGTCGACAACTTTCCCAACTCGGAACTCGAAACTCAGGCCTCGGAACTAATAACATGCTGAGAGCGATTGCTATCATCTTGGGGATCGTGCTTGCTGCTGTTGGTGGCGTGATTGCTTACCGCGCATTCTTTCTCGACCCAGCTTCCGCGTTCGTAATTTCCAGCAAAGGCGTGCGCGAGCTTCCCGATACGTTTCGCGTAGTTGAGGGCATAGTGCTTCTTATTGTTGGCGCGGCGATAGCGTTTACGGCAGCGGTGAGAAAGGCGAGGAAGTAGGCAAGCGGCAGGCGCAGATGCTTGACGCTCTTTTCCGCGCGGGCTACTCTTGCTATCGCCCGATCAGCATGAGTTGTCATTCTAGTAGCCGCGCGACAAACTAGAGTTTGTCCCGAAATGAATTTGATAACTGATCCATCAATGGGGCCGTAGCTCAGCTGGGAGAGCGCATGACTGGCAGTCATGAGGTCAGGGGTTCGATCCCCCTCGGCTCCACCAATATCTGCAATAACTTAGGGCCACCGATCAGGTGGCCCTAACTTGTTTTGTGTGCCCATAGTGTGCGGTCACAGCCATCTGAGTGTTTGCCCGCAAGCCTGTTGTTTCAAGTCATCGTCTCAATCAAACTGATGGCAGTGGTTCTTCTGTGTACAACCACGCGCCGGCGATGGCCCCGATTGCATACACAAGCAGCCCCAACACAGTCCCCTTCACGATGAGAGCCATAGGCATCCCCAACGCCATGCCAAGTAGTACCCTCGTGTAAAGGAAGACAAAAAACCAGGCCATCAATCCGGCACAGATCGCCGTCTTCACCCCGGCTCCGAATCGTGGTCTGATCGCCGCGTAGAGATAGACGATGGCGATGCCCAGGATGAAAGTCAGCACGACCGCTTTGGCAATGAAATCACTGCCTGGCTCCGGAACGTGGAGCCTGGCAAATTCTGCGTTCATGGCATCTCTCAGCAAGACACGGTTTATCAGGAAATTGCCGATGCTAATTACTAAGCCTGCTACCAAACCGCCCAGCAGGACACGTCCCAGATTAATTTTGTTCATGTCTGTCTCCTTATGATTGTTGGTTGGCGAGCAGCCGGAATTGTCCGGTCAATGTCAGTTCAATTCCAGGCAGTCGTTGATACGCGGGTAAGCCGGCGTCGCCATAAACCCGGTCCGCGATTCCAAAGCACACCGCTGCGGCCACCGCCGGGTGGGTCAACAGCGTTTCATCAATCTTTTCTGGTTTAATCTGCCTACCCTGGGATGCGCGTAGCTTGTGTGGCAACTAACTGCCACCTCCCCTGCCGCTTCACATAAACTCTTGTGTACCTGAACTGGCCGCGGATGTCTTTGCCATTGTCTTGGCCTGTCTGCGTAGACCGGCCAGTTACCACTGCCGTGTCCCCATAAGGGTGAACCTTGATCTCATCGAACTTTATAGATTCGTACTTCAAGCTTCCAGAGTCATAGGCTGCCACCACCTGGGCTTTGGTTCTGACTACTGCGTCTTGATTCGTGAAGACGTAGTCGTCGCCTACAATACGTCTATACGTTTTGGTGTCGCTTTTCGTGATGGCTACACGCAGCTCCTCCTCCATCTGCATCACTGCTTGTTCGACTCTGTCGCCCTTTTGATTAGAGTAGTTCGCTTTCCTGCCAGTCATTTGAC
>JBGPYG010000236.1:0-6407 GCA_041493085.1 Pyrinomonadaceae bacterium
CGCTACCGCTCCCGGTTCTGATACGGCCGCCAGCTGGTTCCTCTACTTTTTGTGCAAAGCCGTGTGGTCTCTGTGTCCTCTGTGCCTCTGTGGTGAATGAATTCCAGGAAAGACTCACCACAGAGACGCAGAGAACACAGAGGTGGCACAGAGTAGAACTTCGGAAATTACGACCACACTTGACGTATCGCGATTTCACTTCACGTGTTGACCGCGTGCTATACTTTCTGGCCCCCAAACAAAAACCAATAACACCGGAGAATTTTTCATGAAGCTTTGCATCCTTGCGTTGATAGTAGTTTCCGCCGTGTTCGTCGTTGCCGGTTGCAGTAAAACAGAAAACGGGAATGTGAATAACACACCTGCGGCAAGAGCGACGCCGGCGTCGAAAGCTACGGCCACCCCCGACGAATTTGCCGTCGCGCGCGCTAACTACGCCAAGCATTGCTCGGCGTGCCATGGGGACGAGGCCAAAGGCGGATTGGTGAAAGTTGATAATGTGAAGCTAAAAGTTCCGAACCTGACGGCGGGCCGTGCGCTTGAACTCCCCAACGAGAAACTCGTCAAACAGATCACGAACGGGGGCGAAGGCATGCCGAAGTTTAAAGACAAGCTCTCACCCGAAGAGATCAACGCGATGGTGCGCTTTGTTCGCCACGAGTTTCAGGGAAAGTAGTCTTAGCAAACAGCAAACAGCAAACAGCCAGCGAAAAAGTAATGGTTCTTCAGCAGCCAACTGACACTTGCGGAGTTGTCAAGCGCAACTAGTTTTTTGCTGTCTGCTGTTTACTGTATGCTGTTTGCTCGCCTTGGCACCCGTAGCTCAGTTGGATAGAGCGTCTGACTTCGGATCAGAAGGTCGCAGGTTCGAGCCCTGCCGGGTGCACCAACAATAAGTCCCCCAGTCACAAGTCCTAAATCTCAAGTTAACGTCTCAACTTAGCTCAGGCTCCTATCGCATCGGCTTCGACTTTCGCGCGCTGGTCGATTGGAACGTAATCGCGTGTGCGCTGTCCCAAATAAACCTGTCTTGGCCGGGCAATCTTTTGATCCGGATCCTCGAGCAGCTCTACCCACTGCGCCAGCCAGCCTGAGGTGCGTGGAATCGCAAACAACACGGGAAACATGTCCACCGGCAAGCCCATCGCCTGGTAAATAATCCCGGAATAAAAGTCTACGTTGGGATACAGCCGTCGCTTCACGAAGTATTCGTCTTCGAGAGCGATGCGTTCAAGCTCGAGCGCTATATCCAGCATGGGATCCTTGCCGGTAGCTTCAAACACTTCGTCGGCAACTTGTTTGATTATGCGTGCGCGCGGATCGTAATTCTTATAGACGCGGTGGCCGAAGCCCATTAGCCGAAACTCGCCGGCCTTCACGCGCTTTATGTATTCCGGAACTTTGTCGATGGAGCCAATCTCCTTCAGCATGCGCAGCACCATCTCGTTGGCGCCGCCGTGTAGCGGACCATAGAGCGCCGCGGCGGCGCCGGCTAAAGCTGAGAAGGGATCGGTCTGCGCGCTGCCGATACTGCGCATCGCGTTGGTGCTGCAATTCTGTTCGTGGTCGGCGTGGAGGATGAAGAGCACGCTCAAGGCGCGTTCCAAAACCGGGTTCGGCTTGTATTGCAACTCCGTCGTCTTGAACATCATGTTGAGAAAGTTGCCTTCGTAACCCAGATCGTTATCGGGGTAAGCATATTGCATGCCGATACGGTGGCGGTAAGCGAAAGCGGCGATGGTGGGAACTTTCGCAATCAGCCGGAAGATCTGTTTGCTTCTACACTCGACGTCGAAGATATCTTTTGCGTCGGGATAAAACGTCGATAGCGCACCGAGTGTCGCTTCAAACATGCCCATCGGATGCGCGTTGTAATGAAAGCCGTCGATGACCTTCTTGATGCTTTCATTGATGAAGGTGTGATAGGTGATGTTATGCGTCCAGGCCTTCAACTGCGACGCAGTCGGCAGCTCACCTTTGAGGAGCAGGTATGCAACCTCCAGATAGGTACTCTTCTCAGCAAGTTGGTCGATCGGATAGCCGCGATACTCCAGGATACCTTTGTCGCCATCGATAAAAGTGATCCGGCTCTTGCAGGAAGCCGTGTTCATGAACGCCGGATCGTAAGTCATCAAGCCAAAGTCGTCTTCGGATGTTTTGATCTGGCGCAGGTCCATTGCCTTGATGGTGCCGTTCTCGATAGGGAGATCATACTGCTTTCCGGTGCGATTGTCGGTGATGGTTAAAGTGTTCCCACTCATGGCGTGTCCTCTCCTTATGCTCGGGCCGATTGTTTTTTTGTATTGCAGTTCAGATTAACTCTCAGGCTGGGAAGTAATCAAACTATGGAGCCCTGAGGTGAAGTGTCTTGCGCGGTGCGGAGACACGCAACACATCAGAACCGGGAGCAGTAGCGACCGGATCCTGGATTCGATCCTGGCAAACGAACGCAAGGTCACCGAAATGTAAAGCATGAAGACTAAAGCTGCCTTGAGTGCCGGGATCCGGTCGCTACCGCTCCCGGTTCTGATGTATTAAGTGCCGATCTGATGTTGAGGCTTTCACAAACTGAACGCTGCCACCTGTGATCAATGTTCACTTATCGCGACCGAGCAGTTACAATGCGCGCCGCGCCGCGCAGTTTCAGCTTCCAAGCACGATCAAGAATCACGATCTCCCACTCTAGTTTCACAAAGGAGCTTCCCCCAATGAATCTCAAGAAAGCTATCCCGACGATAGTAGTCGTCTTCATCGTTGCGAATATCACGGGCTTTCTTATTCACGCAATCCTGCTGAAGGCCGACTACATGCCGATTGCGGAACACTACCGGCCAATGGGCCAGGAGAAGATGCCGTTTATCATTCTCGCGTATTTGGCGTTTGCTATTGGCTCGGTATGGGTTTACGCGAAGGGCGTTGAAAGCAAGCCATGGCTGGGGCAGGGAATCAGATTTGGTATTGGGATGTGGTTGATCCTTGCGGTTCCTTCCTTCTTCATCGCCTACGCCGTGCAACCCGTACCCACAATGCTGATGGTTAAGCAGGTGTTATTTGAAGGCGTCGACAAGATTCTTCTCGGCCTTGATGGAGTTTCGGAGACTCAACGTTCGGAGGACACAGTTTGATCTTGTCTAGGGATAGTTAAGCTGGTTCTTGCGTGGTAGCCAACAGGTGGTTCAAACGACAAAAAGAATTGGCCCGCCAGCTCGGCGGGCCATTCTCTTTGACACCTTAGACTTTGGAAGTAACTGTCGTGCTATCTCCTGGCGCGTTTGATTTCCTGCTCGGCCTGCTTCTTCGCCTCATTGGCCTGATGCGAACTCAAACCTAGGTTTTGTAACGTGCGACCCAGACTATCGCCCGAAGCCAGACCGGCCAGAATCGCGCTTCTCGTGACGTTAGGAAATCTCGAATTAAGATTTTGCTCAAGACGCGTAGCGGCCACATATTGCCCAAACTTCAGGTTGGGATTGGTTGCCAGCGCCGTCTGATACCCACTTCTTAGATCGTTTGCGTTAACGTGAAGCGTGTTTGCGATACCCGGATGCTCTTGCAAGTCTTTATCCGCTTGACGGCGGTTATCCGCTGCCAGCCGAGCTCGATCTAAACCAGCATCCGAGCGTCCATTCGAGCGATTAGAAGCATTTCCGAGCCCGTCATCCGAGCGTCCACCGGATCGCGACGAAGCATTGCCGAGACCGCGATCAACGCCAACTCCTGCTGGTGGGCCGCCGGCATTACTGGCGCCGCCGCCCGAACCTCGTCCGCCGCCACCGCCTTTGCCCTGGCCGAACGCCGTTGCCGTCAGGCTCAATACGAACAGGGAAACCATCGCAACGTAAAACATTTTCTCGAACCGTATCTTCTTCATGGGTTACCTCCAGAATTGCTACTTTCGTGCTATTGCCAATCTATGAGTCGAGGGACAAGAGGAAAGATGCTTAGTATACCAAGAATTTATCTTCTTTGGGTAAACTGGTGCTGAATGAAAGCACAATGCAATGTAAACACCATAAGAAACAGATGGGCAAACGGCTGGTCGCTGGTAAGGACAGGTCTTTGCTACTTCACACCTAGCAATTCAACGTCGAAGATCAAGGTTGAGTTTCCGGGAATGGTGGGCGGTCTTCCCTGTGGCCCATAACCAAGAGCTGAAGGAATAACCAACTTTCGTTTGCCACCGACCTTCATTGACATCAGTCCTTCATCCCAACCCGGAATCACAGCTCCGACGCCAATGCGAAAGTCAGCCGGCGTTCCGCGATCCCGAGAGCTGTCAAACTTCGTCCCGTTTGCCAAAGTACCGGTGTAATGAACTGTGACCGTCTGACCTTTTTGGGGCGTGGCCCCGGTTCCTACCACCAGGTCCGTGTACTTGAGCCCTGACGCAGTTGTAATTTCTGTGCCGCCACTTCCCGCGCGCTGCTTGATCACGTAAGCGATGGCAGCCGCGGCCAGCGCCAGTACCACGACGATAGCGATTATCCGGGCCTGACTATTGCGGCCCGCGGGCGTTTTTGCTTTTGCTTCTGGATAAAGACCCCTGGGTCGTTTCTTAGCCTTGTTGGTCTTTCGGTGTCTACTTTGCGGCAAGGGTCGGTTCTCCTCTGGATGTACGGTCGGATCAGCAACCTTTATATCCGGTTTCCGAAGCAGGTTCAATCGAGCAGGCCAACACTTCATTAGCGATCAACAAATCTCGCCATAAGCGCTTCTACATTCAGGCGAACTAAGCGTAAAATGCGAACCACTCGAACCCGTTCAGGTATTTCCCACAATTCAAAGGAGCCTTTATGAGCATCAGAATACGACTATCACTTCTTTTCGTCATCGCCGCTGCTCTTTTTCTCGTAGCTACATCACAAAGTCCGCGGCTGGCCTCTGCCCAGAACAGCTCGCACGATCCCACCTGGTGGGACAAGTACCAGTTCATTCTAAACAGCGGCTCCGACGGTAGCGTTGGAGCAACTACCTCGGTGAGTTTCGGAGTCAATGTAGATGTTTCGAATGAATGCGGCCCCCAAAGCGAAACCTTTATTGCGCTCGATCCCAGCAAACCCAGGACGCTCGCCGCCGGTTCAAACGAAATCTTCCGGCTGCCGATGCGCGGTTATTTTTCTTCGAATGGCGGAACCAGTTGGGGCGGAGTAGATCTTCCGCTGCCGCCGCCAAAATCGAAGAGTGGCATCGATTTCGGATCGGATCCAACGCTGACCTTCGACAGCCGTGGCAATCTCTTCTACGGCTACATCGTCGTCTTTTTCGCCAAAGGTAACGGCATCAACGGTACGCAAATGGCTGTGGCGCGCTCAACCGATGGCGGGAAGACCTATCCCTCGGCCACATTCTTCGATTTTGAAAATGGCGAGAACCACTTCAACGACAAGCCGATGATAACTGCCGACGCGAACCTCGGCAGTCCATTTCGCGACAACGTTTACATTGCGTGGGACGCAGCTTCAGGTGGATCAATCGGCGGCGGTGTGCGACTGGCTACTTCAACGGACCACGGCGCCACCTTCTCTACGAAACGCGTCGATGACCCTTCCGGCCCGGGAAAGTCCATTGGCGCATCTCCGGCGGTTGGGCCAAACGGAGAGGTTTACGCCGCCTGGAACGACTACGCCGCCAACGCCATCGTGTTTAATCGTTCTTTCGACGGCGGACAGACCTGGGGCAATCCCGTTACCATTTCGCCGAAGACATTACCGTTTGATATCCGCATTCCGGCTGAGTCATTTCGCGGCGCACTGGTTTATCCGTCGCTTGGTGTGGATACTTCAAGCGGGATTCACCGAGGCAGGGTTTATAGCACCTGGATGGATCTGACAGTTCTGAACTCAACCGACATCTTCGTCTCCTATTCAGACGATAACGGAGCGACCTGGTCTGCTGCCGCTCCGGTCACCGATCAGTTTTTGTTTGCGGTCGATCGGTTCAACCACTGGATGTCAGTTGACCCGGTGACCGGAGATGTAAACGTAGCTTTCTATGACACGCGTAACGACGCAACCGGATCGCGCTATCAGACTGACTACTATCTGGCGCGCTCGACAGACGGTGGCGTGAGTTGGAACGCGCCTGACATCAGGGTGAGCACGGCCAGCTCTAACGAGCACGATTGCAACGGCATCTTCCCCTGCGATGGCATCAACTACGGAAATCAGCAAGGTGACTATGAAGGACTGGTTTCGTTTGGCGGTGTTTCATATCCCGTCTGGACGGATAGCCGCAGGCAGTTGGATGCGTCCAGCGGTTGCCGTCGCCCCTTCCTGATGGAGGAAGTGTTTAGTGCAAAAGTTAAGTGAGAATGCTGACGGCGGATAGATCGTAGTGGCAAGCTAACTGGAAGGGCACCTCAGTCAGGTGCCTTTTCTTTTTCCGGCGGCTCGGGGAAGTTTCATTTC
>JBGPYG010000136.1:0-8597 GCA_041493085.1 Pyrinomonadaceae bacterium
CACGCATCGAGTGAGCCTTGATTGTTAACAACTCAACCGCTTCGCGCTTCTTCTGCGCTTCACTAGTAAGGAGGATTAATCATGCCGAGCAAGATCGTAGACCTCTCAGCCCGTTCGAAAATTATCCGGGATGAGCCCTTTCACGTACATTTCTGGGAGTGCACCCCCAAAGAGTACCTCTCCCAATTGAAAAGCCCGCGAAAATTCCTGGCGAAGATGGGCGTAGAAATACCGCCCGATTGTCGAATCGAGACTACCATCGAAAATCACGATCAACTTGAGGAACATACGCGCGGGTTTGCCGCCGCCAATGGAACCATCATTTGCAACGTAGGAGGAGGAAACGTAGCTCGCGGTGTGTACAGAATTGTGAGCTATGCGCATGATCACTCAAGCATTGGGAAGTTCAAGAAAAGACTCCTTCATTCACCTGAGGAAGAACAAGCGACAGGAAAGCGTTAACACATCAAGGCATTAAGATCATACGAATGGACGGAAAAGATCACGTGCCGGTTACTTGTCCAATCATCACGCCGGTTATGGGTAAGTGGGCAGTGAAGTTGGAACTGGTCAGTGGATTGTGGGCAGTGAGCAGTCGAGCGTGAAAGAAAGATGAAGTCGTATGAAAGCGAAGCGAGGTTTTTCGAAAGATGTTGTGACCGCCATCCGCGACGGTAAGATTCTTGGGATTCGCGCCGGGGCGAAGCCGCACCGGATCATCGGCATCTGGGCGGTCGTGGTGGAGAATCGCGTCTTCGTGCGGTCGTGGAGTCTGAAACCTCGTAGCTGGTACCGTGCTTTTCTGGCAGAGCCCGTCGGCGTGATTGAAGTCGACGGTCGCGAGATTCACGTGCGCGCAGTTTTCACCAGAAGCGAGCGCTTGAAGACGGCGGTCGATCGCGCCTATCGGCAGAAATACAACACGACCGGGTCGCTCCATTTTGTGCGTGGCTTCAAACAGAAGAAGCGACGCGACACGACGACGGAGCTGGTGCCGGGAAAGCAGTGAGCAGTGAGCGGTGGGCAGTAGGCAGTCAGCAGTCAGCAGGCGGGGTCATTTGAGATGCAGAGTCGAGACAGGTGGAATATATTGTTCGTAGGAATTGCAGCTCTGGTATTACTCATCTGTGCCGGGCCTCTGCGTGCCAGCGCGGATTTGAACGCCAGCGCGTATGGCGATGACCTCACTCCCAAAGATAAGGATAGAAGAGCTCTCAACCCCCGCGCGCAGGAGGATGACCTTAAACTTACCGATGAGGATCGAGCTGAGATAGTAAGTCAGACGTTGAAGCGAGAGATTGCTCTCATCAAGGAAGAGCGTTCCAAATACGAAAGAGGGCGTAGAGGTAATCTCACGTTGACTCTCTCCACACAAAACATCAAACCCTCGTTAGTGCCCGACATTCCCGGAGTAAAGTTCATTCTCATAGAGCCGGAGGAGATTGAAAAAAGAATCAAGGAAGCGCGCGGGATTAGTTACCTGGCTTTCGATAAGTTTGAGGTTAAGGGCCTGGTGGTGACGGTTTCGCTAAGTAATGTCTTCAGAGGCGCAGGCCGGATTCGCACGTTCATCTCCATCCGGACAAACAAGTATGAGTACCGCAAGGAAGACGGCAAATGGGTCGGTAAATTCGTTAATAGTGGGCAACTGATTACCTAGCAATCAGCTATCAACATTCAGCACTCGGCATTCAGCATCTGTGATGGGCTGTCTCTGAAAGGCAATCTAATCGTAACATCTCAACGATGCCGCGGGTGTTATAGTGCCGACGAATTTTGAGGAAGTTTTCTTCTCAGCCAAGTGGAAGGCCTGCGCCCAGTCGCTCTGAAATCACCCGGTTCTGTATTAAGTCTCCCTAATTCGCAGTGAAAAAGGTAGGGGGTGTCCCATTCTATCGCCACTCAATCTTGAAAAAAACAGAAAGAAGGACGAAGCAGTGCGTAGTCAAGCTGTTGCAAGAAGCGAAGAGCGTGACAAGCGCGAGAACCTACCGAACGAGCGCGGCAAAGGCACAAATGTATCTGCGGAGCGCGGCAAGCGCACAAATATACCTAGAGACAACTGGCTCGGCTTCGTGGGAGACGTCTTGAAATTTACCGGCCAAGTGCGCTTTAAATCAATGCTGCGCATTGATGGGCATTTCGCGGGGCAGGTTGATTCCTCGGATGGTACGCTCATCGTAAGTAATGGCGCCGAAGTTACGCAGGCGGTGATAAATGTCGCCGTTGCGAAAATAAACGGAACGGTCGAAGGCGATATCAACGCCAGTAAAGAAGTCGTGCTCGGCCGTACCGCGAATGTGACCGGGAATGTTAGGTCGCCGGCGTTAGTTGTCGAGGAGGGGGCGCTGTTAAATGGCATCTGCCGGAGGACTTGAACCAAGGCCCTGCTATTCGTTAGGATTCAAATCCCCAAACCAAAACTGTTCGGACAGTCACCTGAATATCGCGAGATTTTCAGTAGTGCCTAATTTCCTTTCTCCGCGCCATCTTCGCGACCTCTACCTGACGGAGCTGGCCTGTCTTAATGTAGTTTGGTGCTATAGACGTTTGCGCCTAACGTGGCTGCTGCCGTCCCCTACCTAATTCCCTTCTTGCACGATCCAGCCTGACAGCGACAGAATTTCGGATTGCGGATTTCGAATTGCGAATTTAGAGCAGTGGGCTGTGAGCGGTGAATGCGAGATAGAGCCGTGAAAGCAAAGCGAGAGTGGGCAGTAAGCAGACGAACGAAGACGGCTCAAAGCCGCTTTGGCGTTTCGAAATCCGAAATCCGCAATTCGAAATTCGAAATTCTTCGCTACTCCGCCATCTCGTCGTTGATAGACTTCAAGGCTTTCTCGAGCGTGGCGCGGTGTGCGGGGTTGGTGGCGGCCGCTAGCTGGGTCATGATGCGGGAGCGCGAGAGCCGGAGCGATTCGAATTTGGCGCTGCGGGCGCGCTCCTCAACTGAGGACGTGCCCCGATTTGCCCGCGCGTCTGCCGCCGCCTGTTGCCGTTCAAAGACCTCTTCCATCTTTCCCGCCACATCGTCGCCATCCCATCCCATCGCGTCCACCTCCTGCAAGTTATGGTTTATGGTAACACCTATTCTTTTAATGCACACTGTTGGCTTGCTCCTGGTAGTGTCCTGATTCCGGTTTTCTCTGTGCAGCCTTCCTGAGAAATCTGTTTAGAGAGCGCCCTTGTGCGCTGGCGTCCCGAGACTGATAAGACACGACGGCGGACAAGTCCGCTTTCTAAACAACTCAAAATCGAGTTGGCTTGGCAAGGTGGCGCAGAGAACTGCTCAACTCAAGACCCTACTTGCGCTTTCGGTCTACTGCTGAGACGATTGCGCGAAAGCTATGAGCACTGCAATAACTAAGGAAAAGAAAAAGGGCATCTCCCCGGCGAACGCCTGGCGTGATGCGCGAGAACTTATCTGGGCCCATCGTCATCGCCTGGCGTTGGGGATGTTGCTCATGATCGTCAACCGGCTCGTCGGCCTCGTCTTACCAGCAAGTTCCAAGTATCTAATCGACGACGTCATTATCAAACACCGCAGCGAGTTGTTGATACCTTTGGCGCTCGCAGCGGGTGTGGCAACATTGCTTCAGGCGTTAACTTCCTTCTCACTTTCCCAGGTGCTGGGCGTGGCCGCGCAACGCGCCATCACCGAGATGCGCAAGAGCGTGCAGCAACACGTGGCGCGCCTTCCCATCAGATACTTCGACTCGACGCAGACCGGCATACTCATCTCGCGCATCATGACTGACGCGGAGGGCATACGTAATCTCGTCGGCACGGGACTGGTGCAACTTGTTGGTAGTCTGGTTACCGCAGCGATCGCGCTCGTCGTGCTCTTCTATTTGAACTGGCGCTTGACGTCCGTCACGCTGCTGGCGCTGGCAGCCTTTGGCGGTGTCATGGCGCTCGCCTTTAATAAGCTGCGACCACTCTTCCGTGAACGTGGTCAGATCAATGCGGAAGTCACTGGCCGGCTGACTGAGTCGCTGGGTGGCATTCGGATCGTCAAAGCCTACGCGGCGGAGAAGCGCGAGCAATTGGTATTCGCTCGCGGCGCGCACCGTCTCTTTCGCAACGTCGCGCGGTCAATGACCGCTGTCTCCGGCGTCACGGCCTTTTCCACTATCATCGTCGGCATTATCGGCGTCATTTTGATTCTGGTGGGCGGTCGCGACATCCTCGCGGGTCGAATGACGCTCGGCGACTTTTTTATGTACATGATTTTCACTGGACTGGTGGCCATGCCGCTGGTGGAAATCGCAAACATCGGAACGCAGATCACGGAAGCCTTTGCAGGTCTCGACCGCATACGCGAGATCAAGCATATGACGACTGAAGATGCAGATGATGCCGGCCGCCAATCGCTAAGCGCGATTACGGGCGACGTCGAATTCCAAGACGTCAGCTTTGAATACAACGACGACACGCCGGTCTTGAAGCATGTTACGTTTACCGCATCCGCGGGGACGACCACCGCGCTGGTCGGATCGAGTGGCTCGGGCAAGTCTACCCTTATTAGTTTGGCGATGGCTTTCAACCGACCACTATCAGGCGTTGTGACTGTAGACGGGCGCGACCTCGCATCACTGCGACTAAGAGATTATCGGAATCAACTCGGCGTGGTGTTGCAGGACAACTTTCTTTTCGACGGCACTATCGCGGAGAACATCGGCTTCTCTGACCCACACGCCACGCGCGAGCAGATCATCGAAGCCAGCCGCATCGCCCATTGCGAGGAGTTCATCAATGGTTTTGCTGACGGCTATGACACGGTAGTCGGCGAGCGCGGCGTTAAGTTATCAGGAGGACAACGCCAGCGCGTTGCTATTGCCAGGGCGATTTTAGCAGAGCCTAAAATCTTGATCCTGGACGAGGCGACGTCAAGTCTTGATAGCGAGAGTGAAGCGTTGATTCAGGATGGCTTGCAATCGTTGCGTCGCGGACGCACTACCTTCGTCATTGCGCACCGCCTGTCCACGATTCGCAGCGCGGACCAAATTCTGGTGTTGGAAGCCGGCGAGATTGTCGAACGCGGCACTCATGAGGAACTGCTCGCCGCGGACGGCCGCTATAAGCAGTTGTACGACAAGCAATATCGGTTTGAGCGTAACCAGTTCATCAATCCCGGTGAGGATTTCACTCCCGAACTACCTAAGGCGGCAAAGGCCGCGCCTGCATCCGACGCGATGCCGACGAATCTTTAGTCAGCGGCAGATTGCGCGGATTTCGCAGAATAGAACTAAAGGAAACCCATATGGAAACCCAAAATTTCGCAAACCACACGCGCTGGCATCCGCCTTTTCATTTTTTTGTTTTGCCGGTGATGTTGATTAACTTCATTTGGTCCGTCGTGGCGTTCGTCAAAGCTCCCGGCTGGAGTTCAGGTTGGTGGATCGTGGTCTCGCTGGCGTTGCTACTGCTGACGTTCTTTGTGCGGACGAATTCACTCAAGGTACAAGATCGGATTATCCGACTTGAAGAGAGACTCCGTTACCAGCGACTCCTCTCCCCCGCTGTCGTACAACAAGCCGGCGCGCTGACCGCGGGTCAGATAGTCGCTCTCCGCTTTGCAGGCGACGACGAATTGGAAGAACTGGTGAGCGCAGTAGTGACAGGCAAACTCGCCAAACCCAGGGACATCAAACAGGCAATCAAAAACTGGCGCGCCGACACGTTCCGAGTTTGATGCCGGTAAATATTCTTAACCACGTCTGAGTTGAAAGCTGATGGGCCTGCACTTTTGCTGAGCACTTCCACGCTTCTCGTCTTGTTGTTGTGTCCGCGGGACCGCCTTCACTGACGAGCGCGCTTTCGCGTCGCTAACAAACCTGCCAACGCAAACGTCTTACCTGTAATGACGAAACAATTCGCGATCTTATTGCTGATTATCGCTTCCCTTCTCGTCTCAAATGTACCCAGTTCAGGTTCCGCTCACGCGCAAAAGCTGTCAGCCGTGCCGGTCGATCTGCAAATCCCGCTAGCTCCCACCCCTGTGAAAGCCAATGGCAAGTTCCACCTATTTTACGAACTGCACATAACCAACTTCCGCAGCAGGAGTCTTGAATTAACTCGGGTTGAAGTTATCGGCGACAACGAAGCGAAGCCGTTGGCGAGTTACAGGAATGCAGAACTCCAGAGCCGGCTCGCGCGTCCGGGAACAATGGATACCGCTGACAAGCGGATCATTGGTGGCGGCATGCGCGCGGTGATGTTTCTGCAAATCACAGTCGAAAGAGAAGCTGAGCTGCCGCGTTCTCTACACCATCGTCTCTTTTTTACGCCAGATGATCCGAAGCTTGATAGTGCTGAGAGAGTGGTAGACGGCGCACGGGTGATAGTCCAGCGGTCCAAGCCGCTGGTTCTCAGTCCGCCATTGCGCGGTGACAGATGGCTGGCAACAGATGCGTTAGCAAATGATTCAACGCATCGGCGCACGCTTCTCGTAGTAAATGGGAATGCGCGCATTGCGCAACGCTTTGCAATCGATTGGTCGAGAATCGGCGCAGATGGACAGGCGTTCCACGGAGACCCGTCGAAGAACGCGAACTGGTATCCGTATGGAGCTGAAGTGTTGGCCGTTGCCAACGCAGTGGTGGTTGATGTTAAAGACGGGATACCGGAGAACGATCCCACTGCGGACGAGAAAGCCGTACCCATTACCATTGAGTCTGCCCCTGGTAATTACATCATTCTCGACTTGGGCGACGGGCATTTTGCCTTCTACGCTCATCTTCAACCAAACAGTTT
The DNA here is from genome assembly GCA_041493085.1 of Pyrinomonadaceae bacterium. Lineage (GTDB taxonomy): Bacteria > Acidobacteriota > Blastocatellia > Pyrinomonadales > Pyrinomonadaceae > PSRF01. The sequence goes on from JBGPYG010000136.1 coordinate 6,757, forward strand.
TCGCGTGAAGCTTGGCGATAAAGTACGCCGCGGTCAGGCGTTGGCTTTGCTTGGTAATTCTGGTAACGCTGACGCGCCGCATTTACACTTCCATCTCACCAATGGCAACTCGCCGCTCGGAGCGGAAGGCGTACCCTACGTTTTTTCGTCGTTTGAGGTGCTGGGTGTTATCGACTCGCTGAAAGTGCTCGTCAACGGCGAAGGCTGGAAACCCACTCCGGGTGCGAAGGTAGATAAGCGTCGCTTCGAGCTACCAATCCGATACGCCGTGATCAGCTTTCCATAGGCGCGAGTCTGGCAATCTCGCTGCGACGTGATCGCGCGTCTCATTTGTTCGCAAACTGAATCCATACTCCATATCGTGCAAGCGAGCCCTCACCAAATCGCACATCGTCTACTTCCTGCCGGCGGACACTTCTGCAACAAATCACCGTTGTTCTAATTCGACTAATAATTAGAGTTCGACCCAACCGCGTCTTAACGACCGGGTTGGCACGGTCGTTGCTCAAGTACTTACTGGGCGCGGCGAGACACTGTGAGAAAGAGCAGCAGCGGCGCGCCAGATTGAGGTGGTTGGAATGGTTACGCTTAGTAAAGGGAAAGTTCAAACGCGGAGTTTAAGAACATTGGGATCAAAACTGCGCCGGTTGAAGTTGCGCCGGTCAAAAATGAGAAGGATGGAAATGAAAACAAGAACTACCAACGGATTCTCAAGAACATTAACAAGCGCTCTTATTTTACTGGCGCTCATTGCGTCAACTGTTATTCCGGCTTTAGGCCAGACCAGGCGCAGGCCAAGCTTGCGGCGTCGGGCGCCTGTACGTCGGGTGGTCAAGCCTCCCGTGCCCGCCGTTGTCTACTACAACGTCAACGCAGGTCAGGTAATCCGCGTGCGCATGAATCAGAATATTACTTCCGAAACAGCACACGTTGGTGATCAGTTTACAACCACGGTTGTCGATCCGGTTTACGCCAGTGGTATCGAGGTGATTCCCGCGGGCAGTCAAATCACCGGTCGCGTAACGACGGTGAATCGCGCCTCGCGCAAAAGCAAAGCGGGCACGTTAGGTGTTCACTTCGTTTCGCTTCGCTTGCCCACCGGCATCGCGCGCGCAATCAACGGCGATTTGACTGACGTCACAGCCAATGGCGTGAATGCCGATAACGAGGGCGAAGTTTCCGGGCGGTCGGCCACGAAGCGCAACGTAGTGTTCATCGGCGGCGGTGCGGCAACCGGCGCGCTTATTGGAGCGATTGCCGGCGGCGGCAAAGGTGCGGGGATTGGCGCGCTTGTTGGTGGCGGTCTGGGCGCGGCGGGCGCAGCGTTCTCTAAAGGACACGAGGCTGAGGTTAAGTCAGGCACTGAATTTGGCGTGGTCTTAAACCAGACGCTTTCACTGCCGGCAGCTAATGTTCGGTAACTCTTAATCGCAAACTAACGTTTGCGTTACAAGATCGGCAGCCCTCGCGGCCGCCGATGCATGGAGGCCCGCAAGCGAAGGGGAGAGCGCGGGCGGGCTTCCAATAGAATCAGTCGCCCCGGTTATAACGTAAGTAGGCGACTAACGGAAAACCCGTCGCGAAGGGGAGAGCGCGGCGGGTTTTCTCGTTTTTTTGTAGGACAGGCATTCTTGCCTGTCCCACTTATGGGTACGGTATCAACAGCCGGAAGATTTTCCATATCTCATTTTCCATATCTCATAGTCATCTTAATCAGCTTCTAGTACCCATTGGGTTCTGAATGCTGGATTCAAGTTTGAAGTGCAACATGGGTGGTTGCGAATCCTCGGGTATCAGAACCGAGAGCGGTAGCGACCGGCCAAAGATTCAACAGCGTGTCC
>JBGPYG010000167.1:0-7782 GCA_041493085.1 Pyrinomonadaceae bacterium
TGTCGGGTCGCCGCCGAGCGTGGGAATTGTTAACCATGAAATAACGAACGTAACCATGACGGAGAGAATGGACGTAATCCAGACAAGCGAAGTGAGCGGGGATTCAAAGTTCATCTTATCTGCGTTGCGATAGCGAGCTTTGGCGATTGCATCGTTGATGAAGTAAGAAGCCGCGCTCGCAATAATCATCATGATGCGCATCACGAAGATCCACACCAGCAATTGCACCTGCACCGTATCACCGCGCACGCCCAGCAAGATGAAGGTGATCAGCGCCACACCGGTGACACCATAAGTCTCGAAGCCATCGGCGCTCGGGCCCACCGAGTCTCCGGCGTTATCGCCGGTACAGTCAGCGATCACACCCGGATTACGCGCGTCGTCTTCCTTAATCTTGAAGACGATCTTCATCAGGTCGGCGCCGATGTCGGCAATCTTGGTGAAAATGCCGCCGGCAATACGCAGCGCGGCCGCGCCGAGTGATTCGCCAATCGCGAAGCCGATGAAGCAAGGGCCCGCATAGTCACCGGGAATGAACAGCAGGATGCACAGCATGATCAAAAGTTCCACGCTAATCAGCATCATGCCGATGCTCATGCCGGCTTTAAGCGGAATTGCGTACAGTGGAAACGGTTTACCCTCAAGACTGGCGAAAGCTGTCCGGGAATTGGCAAAAGTGTTGACGCGGATACCAAACCAGGCGACGCCGTAACTGCCGGCGATTCCCACCAGACTGAAGCCCAGAATGATGGCGACGCGGAAGGGTTCCATCCTCGAGAGCACGCCGAAGTAAAGAATGATGATGATGCCGATGAAGATTTCGAGAATCAGAATGAACTTGCCCTGCGTGATCAGATAGGTCTTGCAAGTCTCGTAAATAAGCTCCGAGATCTCCCGCATGGCGCGGTGCACCGGCAGCTTCTTCAAGTTCATGTAAATGGCCAGACCAAAAAGAAGACCAAGCATACAAACCACCAGGCCGACCAGCAGCAGGTTATGGCCGTTGATGCCGCCGAAGAAATTGACGTCGGAAAGGTTGGGCAGAATCAGATTGGCCTCACCACCGGCGTGTGACTGAGCAAACGTTGGCGCCGCGGAAACTGCCAGGCCTGCCAAAGCGGCGGCAAACGTTAGCGCGGTCCGACGAATGCGACGAATGAGATGGGCGCGCGAGCTAAGAAGAGACAAACCTCCAGGAGACAAGGAGGCGATACCAATGCTGTTAGTTTTCTTTCTGATAATTAATGCTGCCAAGCAAACTGTTAGCAGGCTGATAATTGAGATCAGCGATAGTTCCACGATTGTGTGATTCCTTTCGGTCGTTTAAGTAGCGGCGAGATGATGCCCGCCAACCCTGCTCGTATCCACAATTCGACACCTGAACTGCTTCCCAGCGCGCACGGTGTTGACGGACAGTCTCTTTAGAAGCGCGTATTATTGCCGATTTTTGGGCGGGCTGTCCAACGGGGGCGTTGATGAGTAGCGGGTCAGTTTGATATTACGAGCCTCTCTTAACTGGGACCGCGGGCGACTCGCCCGCCGAGCGTGCGTCAGCCCGCTCTAATCTCGTTCATCCTTTATTATTGGCTTTTGCTCGCGCTACGCGCTCGCAGCGGGCGAGTCGCCCGCGGTCCCAGTAAAGACGCTGACCTCTTAATGTGTGAGAGGATTTTCATACTGATACGCGTTCAGCTTGATACTCCAGCCTCAGCCAACTCGACGATGCTTTCAGGACGCTTGCCCAAGCCAAACCAACGACGAATAGAATCGACGAGAATAATCACGGCGGCCAGCATGATTATCGCGGTGAGAAAAACGTTGACGTAGCCCTGCATCGCCGTCTCCGGATTTTGTGCGAGCGGCCAGAAGATGTCGGTGATCGATTCCCAACCTGCCACCAGCGTAGTCGTCGCGACAAAGCTGAGCGGAACTAATGTTACCCAACTATATTTCGCCCTGCCCGAGTTGATGATGATGGTGGTAGCAACGCAGAGCGCGACGGAAGCCAGCAGTTGATTGGCAATACCAAACATTGGCCAGATGGTGGAGATCGATCCCGACCAGATAAACGCCGCCCACCCCGCCACGACCAGAGCCGACGTGACAACTGAACCGGGCAGCCAGTTTGGCTCTTCCAGTTTGCGATAGAAGCGCCCGCCAAATTCGCCTACAAGGAAACGCGCCACGCGCGTGCCGGTGTCGATGGTGGTGAGAATAAAGAGCGCTTCAAACATGATCGCGAAGTGATACCAGTATTTCATCAGACCGCGCAGGCCCGGAATGCCGTCAAAAATCTTGGCAATACCAAGCGCCAACGTCACCGCGCCGCCGGTGCGGCCGCGCAGGTTTTTCTCGCCTGACTCCTGTTCTAATCTATCAATTTCTCTCGGCTGTAGATTGAAATCCTGGGCGCTGTGTTCATCAACCATCCGCACGTAAGCAGCTTTTTGTGTGTCGGTCTTCTGCGCAGTGTTGATGGCAAAGTAATCGCCGGGAAAAAGCGAGGTCGCGGCAATTAGCGCCACCACGCCGACAACGCCTTCCATCAACATCGAGCCGTAGCCGATCATCCGCGCGTCAGTTTCTTTGGCGATCATCTTCGGCGTCGTGCCTGAAGCTATCAACGCGTGAAAACCGGAAATCGCTCCGCAGGCGATGGTGATAAATACGAACGGATAGACCTTGCCGGGAATCACCGGTCCGCCGCCTGCCGTGAAGGGCGTGAGCGCCGGCATGTTCAGGTTGGGATGCACGAGAATTACACCGATGATCAGGAAAGCAATGGTGCCAATCTTCAAATATGAAGAGAGGTAGTCGCGTGGACAGAGCAGCATCCAAACAGGCAGCACCGAGGCGATGAACCCGTAAGCGGCCATCAGGATTATTAAGGCGTTGCGCGAAAGCGTAAACGTGTTAGCCAGCGACGAATCAGCAACTCGTCCGCCGAGATAAACAGCCGCCAGCAACCCGATGACACCGATCACGCTCGCTTCAGCAATCCTGCCTTTGCGGAAGCGATACATGTAAAGGCCCATGAAGAGCGCCAGTGGAATTGTGAACCCAACTGTAAACGTGCCCCACGGCGATTCGGCGAGCGCGTTTACAACCACCAGGCCCAGGCCCGCGAGCGCGATGACAACGATGAAAAGGATGGCAACGCCGGCGACAAAACCAGACAGCGGGCTAATCTCCGTGCGCGCCATCTCCGCCAAAGATTTCCCTTTGCGACGAATGCTGCCCACGAGGATCATGAAGTCGTGCACGGCGCCGCCGAGGCAAACACCAATTACTAACCACAAGAGTCCAGGCAGGAAACCAAACTGTGCCGCCAGCACCGGGCCAATCAACGGACCCGCGCCGGAGATGGCCGCGAAGTGATGACCGAAGAGCACCCATTTGTTTGTCGGATAATAGTTGTGCCCGTCGTACATCGTCTGCGACGGGACCGGACGCGAATCGTCAAGCGCGAGCACTTTAGCCGCAATGAAGGCGGAGTAGTAGCGATAAGCAATCGCTATCACGCAGAGCGAGCCGACAATGATTGGGAGGGCATTCATGAGTGGTCTTGAGATGAGATAAACATAGCCAACAGTTCTTTTCGGAGTTAAGGCTCAGGCAGTTGCGGCTCTGCCGCATTTGCGGAAAGAGGTATTCCTTTCGGGGATAATCTTACTAAGATCAGAGGAGGCCGTCTCGCACGTGACCTCAGAATTCATCAAACTAACTGACGGAGGGCACAGCCTTTCCGCACATCGGGCGGCAAGCCGCAATCAGCCTCGTTCGTCGTTTGCGTTCTGGCCCTGCGACACCCCGAGTATCGCACCAACTGCTGCGAGCAATATGCCCGCTCCAATGCACCCAAACGCGATGATGGTGCGCTTGCCCTCGCCAAAGCCGCTCATCGTCTTCGCGTAGAGTTCGTGCATGTTGGCATCATGCGGCACAGTTAATATCCCAATCGCAATCAAAAATGATCCGAGCCCGAGCAGTGACAACCATCCCGGCGTGACCTGAATGCGGCCAAACTTTCGTCCCAGTTCGCTGCGCACATATCCGTACGATAGATAGATTGAAAGCCCGATCATCAGCCAGGCGACGAAGCGCCACCACGATGTCGGCGGCAGGTAATACATCAGGAAAATACAGGAGACAGCACCCATCATGGGTAGCAGCCAGGCGCCAAACGGCACCTTGAATGGCCGGTGTCGCCCCGGATCTTTGTAACGCAGGATTGTGATCCCGACACATACCAACACAAACGCGAACAGCGTTCCGATGTTGGTCAGGTCAACCATTTCGTCGATGCTCATAACGGCCGCAAAGAGGCCGACGATAACGCCGGTCAGGATCGTCGTCACGTGCGGCGTCTTGAATCGCGGATGTACTTTGGCGAACACGGGAGGCAGCAAGCCATCGCGCGCGATCGAGAAGAAGATGCGCGGTTGTCCAAGTTGAAAGACAAGCAAGACGGCCGTGTGGGCTACCACCGAACCGAAGTCGACAAAAGCGCTTGCCCACTTCGCACTTGGAGCGACGTGCTTGAGCGCCATCGTCAGAGGCTCGGCCTGTTCATTTGCTAATTTTTGTACGAGTTCGGGGTACGGCAGCACGCCGGTAAAGACCGCGGCCACCACTACGTAAAAGATCGTGCAGATAATCAGTGAAGCGATGATGCCGATGGGCAGATCTCTGGCCGGGTTCTTCGTTTCCTCGGCCACCGTAGAAACCGCGTCGAACCCAATGTACGCAAAGAACACTACTGCAGCGCCGGCGAATGTACCTCCCCAGCCGTTTGGTTGAAACGGATGCCAGTTCTGGGCCATGTGCGAGGGTGAGACCATGTAAATCAGGAAGCCGATGAAGAAAAGCAACACCACGATCTTCACACCGACCATCACGGCGTTGAATTCGGCGGACTCTTTGATGCCCCAGACCAATACGATCGTGATCAAGGCAACAATGCCGAACGCGAGCAAATTGAAAACTATGGGGAGGCCGAAAATGTGGGGCGCATGCTCGATGAGTCCCGGTATTTTTTTTGCGGTGCGATAATCAGTTGCCAGCCATTGAGGAATATTTACCCCGAAGGTGTCGTACATGAACGATCGAAAGTAGTTGGCCCAACTGATCGCGACGGCCACGTTGCCGATTGCGTACTCGAGGATCAGATCCCAACCAATGATCCACGCAACCAACTCCCCCATCGTCGCGTAAGAGTAGGTGTAAGCCGACCCGGAGATCGGCACCATCGCCGCCATCTCCGCGTAACACAGTGCGGTGAATGCGCATACGACGGCTGTGATCCCAAACGAGAGCATTAGCGATGGACCGGCGCCCGGCCGTGCTGCGTCGCCAGCAGCGGCAGTGCCCACTGTGGCAAAAATGCCGGCGCCGATGATCGCGCCAATACCGAGCAAAGTAATATTAACCGGGCCCAGGCTCCTCTTCAGCGAGTGAGTCTGTTCACCCAATGCAGCCAGAATGTCGTCCAGGTTCTTGGTGCGAAAGATTCCTTTGAGCAAAACGGTCGCCTCCGGAGATGAATTTAGAGTGGATCTTTCCTTGTTGTTGCCCCGGGCTGAAGAATGCTTGCGGAGTTTGGCATGGAACACCGCGAAAAATCCAGAGGGAAACAACGGCAGGCTAGAGGGTCAAGGGGTAACGGGAAAGGGGTAAAGGGGAATGGGGAAACGCCATGGTCTGGTTTCCCTTTACCCCTTCCCCTTTTCCCCTTTCGCGTGGCCCGTATCTTCCCCGTAAACTTTTTTCTTGTTAGACTCCGTAGGAATTTCGGATTTCGAATTGCGGATTGCAAATTTAATAGTTCCAAATTCGTTTGTGGTTTTCAATCCAAGCGAGAATGGCAAATCCGAAATTCACAATTCGCGAAATTTGCGATGTATCCATTTAGAAACATCCTATTCCCAACTGACTTCACGCCCCACGCGCGCGCGGCCTTGAAGTATGCCGCGGCGTTTGCCCGCAGCGGTGGCGGACGCGTCGTGCTGTTCAGCGTCCAGAGCGCGAGCGTACCGGCCAACTTACTAACGTTGCCGGAACGCGTTTTCGAAGAACAGGACAACAGATGGTTACTGCAACTACGAACCGAGGTGCGAAATCTACTGGCCGACCCCTTGTTCAATGGCCTTGAAGTAGAGCCGGTGATTGTCGAAGGGGAGCCCGCGCCGGAAATTGCGAAGGCGGTGCGCGACTACGACATCGATCTGGTAACCGTCGTAACGCACGGTCGCAAGGGTCTCGCGCGCGCGCTATGGGGGTCAACGGCGGAAGAGATCATCGCTGAGGCGCCATGCCCGGTGTTGACCATTCGTCCACCGCAACATGATTTTGTGGAGCACCGCGGTGACCGTAGCGAAGTTCGCCTGAATCGGGTGCTGCTGGCGACAAACTTTCGGCCATCTTCCGCAGCTGCAACCCAGGTGGCGACACAACTGGCAAAGCAAACAGGCGCGGAGCTTCATGCGGTGTATGTGATTGGAGACTACCTCGAACAGATTTCGGTGATGTTTCCCGAAGGCGGCCTGAATGCGCTTTCTCGTCTGCGAACTTACGTGAAAGACCGCATGGGTCATCTTTCTCGCGGTGACGGCGCTCGCGCCATTACTCATATCGCCGAGGGGCGACCTTATGAAGAAATCGTTCGCCTGGCGGCTGAGAAGGACGCAGACTTGATCGTCATCGGTACCAGCGTCCACGCTTCGCTCTTTGGCGGCGCGCCAGTGCTCGGACCTGAAATCGAACGCGTCGTAAGAAATGCGCCATGTCCAGTGCTGTGTGTGCCGGCAGCTCGCGTAGTGACGCCGCTGCCGGCGCTAGTCACGCAACCAGTTAGCTAGTCTAGGTACAGAGGGCGGACCTATGTGTCCGCCCAGGGCGCACAGGCAGGTGCGCCACTACTGCATTTGAAACCAGTGACCAGAACAAAAGCGAGGCGAATACTCCGCCTCGCTTCCTGATTTCATCCCGACTTCTGGAAAATTTATTTTACTGGGTGATCAGTTGTAAACGACCGTCGGGAAGCCTCACTGCAAACACGCTGCGTTCATAAATCGATAACGGAGCCGATTCCTTGCGTTGATTGGCCGCGATCTGTTCGCGCGTCAAGCTGTTGGCATTACGGTAGGCGAGGGGATCGCGAATCAAGTCGTAGCGCCTGCTTATTCTTCGCACATACTCCTGCGTCTCGCTATAAGGCGGAATACGAAACCTGTATTTCATCACCGCGCCTTCACCGGCGTTGTAGCCAGCCAATGCAAGGTTGACGTCTCCATCAAACAAGTCCAACAGGAAACGCATGTAGCGTGTGCCACCTTCGATATTCTGTTTCGGATCCCAGATGCTGGTTACGCCGAAGCGCTGAGCCGTGCCGGGCATCAACTGCATCAGACCGCGCGCCCCCTTGTTTGACATCGCGCGAGGCTTGAACGTCGATTCCTGATGCATGATGGCGTAAAGCAGCAGCGGATCGACTGAGTTGCGCCGGCCGGAATCGAGTATGTAGCTATCGACAGTTGCGTCGCCGGTGGTGAAGCCACTCAACGAACCCGTCCAGTTCATGCTCGTAGTCCGAGTTAGGGGCGCGCTTGACGGCGAGTAGTTCAAATTATTTGCAGTCAGCAATCGTCCCTTGCGTAGTCTTTTGGAAGGAGGAGGCGGAGGCAGCTCGATGCGTACACCGCTCGCCAGATCAAAGTTGTCTACGCGATAACTGGATCCACCCGATCCATCCTGGGCGCAAACCGACGCGGCGGAGACGAGAAA
>JBGPYG010000087.1:0-10927 GCA_041493085.1 Pyrinomonadaceae bacterium
GTCAGTCATCGAAATCAGCAGTCTCTCTAGTAATTTTGCAGCGTATGTTAACACATGGCGGTCTGACCGACCGGCGTCATCCCCAGCATGGTCTGTGGTAAACAATCGTTAATAAGGTCCACCGCTGAGACAGAGAGAACACAGCACGGCTTAGACCGCAACCGAACAGTAGTTTCGGGATGAAACGTTCAACGAGCCTGCGGAGGCAGGCGGAAGCATAAAGCCCAGGGTGGAGCGAAGCGAAGCGGAACCCTGGGTAACCGGCGTAAGAAGAGTCGGCGAGCCCGTGAAACGGGCGACGGTCGGGGTTCGGAAAGTCTCTGCCGCCCGCGTGCGCGGGCTGGGAGATCGTTTGTCAGCTTACCCAGGGTTCCGCTTCGCTCCACCCTGGGCTTTATGCTTCCGCCTGCCTCCGCAGGCTCGTTGAATGCTTCAACTAAGATTGGGTCCGGTTGTCGCAAGACTTCGCTAAGAAAGAAAGCAAGAAGCTATAGTCTTGCATTACAGAGAATGCACAGAGATTAGTGTCAAACTAAGCCACTACGCGCAGCGCTAAACTTTTGCTAGCCCCGAAAATACATTGTAGAATACGCCTTGAAGGGCGACCGCTCTCACAGACCGCGTCGGGATTTGAGCGGTCTTAGGAGGTCGCCCAAATTAATTTGGCTGCTTCATTAGACGGCAGGATTGAGTCCCGACAGCTATGGCAACCGGCCTTGTAATTCACATCTCTTCGGGTAAAGACAAACATACCCAGGTATTGACCGACGAGCTTGTCCGCATCGGCAATTGTGACGATTGCGCGGTGCAGTTGCGCTCATCGACGCTGCCCCAGCGCAGCACCGGTGACGGACCGGTTCTGGAACTCGAGCGCAAGAACGGATCCTATCTTGTAACCGGCTTCGACGAATCACTTAATCTCAAACTGAATGGTAAGCCGCTGGAATTCGACACCGAGATAGAGGACGGTGACGAGGTTCGCATTGGTGATTCCCATCTGCTCTTGACGTTTTACCCTATTCGCTCGCTGCCCGCGGTCATTGGCACCTCAGCTCACGAAGCTCACGTAGCGCCTTTCATAGAGCAAGCGGCACTCGAGTCGGCAGCGACTGCGCGGCGAGACGATGCGAAGGTGTTTTTGCGTGAGTTTACCAGTGAGTTGGTAAAGGAAATCAATCCCAGCACGAAACTGATCACGTTGGCCATCGCGGTGGCGTTGGTGGGCGGCACGCTTTACATCGGATTCTCGATGTTCAAAGAGCTTCAGCGCACGCGCCGGCTTATTGACGACCAGCGTGCACAGCTTACCCAGGCCAAGGATCAAGCCTCGAAGATGAACCAAACTCTGACCGACATTGGTCGTTCAAACAAGGAGATTCGCGACAGTCTCTCGCTCGCGGTCAAGCTGCGAAGCGACTTCGGTAGCGGCGTTTGTTTAATCGCGGGCACTTACTATTTTGTCGAGTCGGGCACGGGTCGTCCGCTTCGTTATCCTGAGGCACAGATGAATGAAGGCGGTAACGCCGTCCAGAACAGCGGTGCGCCGACCACGCTGACGCCTGAAGGGAATGCCGCGGTGGCAGAGTTTGAATTTTCCGGTAGCGGTTTTTATGTCGGCGCCGGATTCGTCATTACCAACCGCCACATCGCTCAGCCCTGGCTCGCCGACGATCGCGCGCAGAGTTTGAGTAGCAGTGTCAGGGGGCAACCGCGGCTCAAGAAGCTTAACGCCTATTTTCCCGACCATACACAGCCCATACCGTTGAAGTTTAAGGTGGCCGGCAGCCGGGATGATCTGGCGGTTTGTTTGCTCGACATCAAAGACTTGCCCACGGACATTCCCTTGCTGCCGCTGGAGACCGACGAAGACGCAGTGGCGGTTGGGAAGACCGTAGTTATGATGGGCTTTCCGTCTGGGATTGATCGTTTGCTTGCCCTGCTTGACGACGCCGAATCCCGCAGCATACAGCAGCGCTATGGAGGATCATTGGACTCTCTCCTTGGCCACCTTGCTGAATCGAGACGCATACAACCTTTAACGACTCAGGGCAACATTACAGACGTCAATAGCCGGCGTATTGCCTACGATGCGCGCACGGCGGAGGGTGGCTCGGGCGCTCCGGTGTTTGGGCCGACAGGCCGCGTCATCGGTGTCAATTTTGCTGTATTTACAGAAAATGAAGCTTCGAACTTTGCCGTTCCCATTCGGTTCGGAGTCGCATTACTCGAGCGTGCGGGTTGGACAGCTCCACCACAGAAAGATATTAAAGAGCCGGAAAGCGCGGCCTCTCCAGCGAAATAGCCCACTGCAATGTTTGCAGGCTGGTTTTAGTCACCACTTTTGTCCAGCAACTCACCGCCATTCTTCAAGCATCGTAGGCCCAGCACTGTTTACCAACAATGGACCAAAGGAATTTACAGCACGGTTGAGGGTGATGTTATATTGTCTTGGGTTACCGCAAACTGGGTCGGCATAATACTTGTTGGAAGTTTTGCCAGTTCCTAACAAGGTTTGCCCAAAGTGCAGTGAAGAGTTGCGAAGCCTGCAGTTGGCACCGAATTTCAGGGAAGTAACAAAAAGATCTAATGGAGAATCAGCGCAGTAAGGCCGCGTCATCAGAAGGAATTTCATAAGGTTTTGAAAACAATCAAGGGTCACCGGAACATGCGCGTTAGCCCCGACAGAGCGTCGCGACCTAAAGCCAGTGTCCTGGTTTCTCTGCTCTTCGTCTCCCTCTTCGCGCCCAGTTCTCTCTTAACTCGAAACGCTTCCGCCCAAAGCCAGGTACAGCCCGCCACTAGCCCAACTGATGAAATCTTTCGTCTCGAGCGCGTGCCTGTGGATGGCGGCGCCGAACTCATAACCATTCGTGCCAGGCTGGACGGCATTGAAACTACGGAAGAGCCCGAGTGGGTTCCGCTGGTAACTGTGCTTCGCGACACCCTTGGCGATCTAAGCACGGAAAACGATCGTCTTCGCTACGTTTGGCCGCTGACTTATACGCGCCCGACAATGCGGCAACGCCTTTCGGGCGCGGTACCTTTTCTATATACGAGAGTTGGCAATAAGAACCATGCTTCGGAGAAGGCGCCGCCGCCTGTACTGGATCTGGCCGCGGCCGACCACGATGTCTGGAACAAAATATTCTGGACGACGCTGCAAAGTCTCTTGCTCGATCCTTACGGCACACCCGTTAAGGCCTCGACTCGCGCTTACCGGAGCAACATAACTGACTACCGAAAGTCCCACATTATTCGGGCTCTCGCAGTGCTTTCGCTTTACCAGGCTGTGGAAGGGCAGCCGGCTTTTTCAGAGTCCGAGCTTTCTGAGATTCAAGCGCGCCTGAGGCTCACTGACAAAACTTTCGGAGGCCTGGTTGGGGATCTGAATCTCCAGCGTTACAACGACCAGCAAGTAACCGAAGTGCGTGACACGCGCGGTCATAACTGGGAGTTGCTCCGTCAGCGCGCGGAAGCCGAGTCGCTGTTTTTTGAGCCGCTGCGAATGCCGGATGGAAGCATGACGCACGCTTTACTGTGGGTAGCAAAGTCAGACCTGGTGTTAAATCAGGGCAGGAGATACGACAGCCGATTCCTGAACATATCGAGTCCCTGGTCCGACAAACGCCTTCTCACCTGGCAAGGATACAGCGAGACGCGCTTCGTGGATTCGGAGAACCGTCCCGTGTCTCCCGAGACGCCAGGCGCGCGCGCGACAGAGCTGGTCCCCCTGGCGCTCTATGGCCTGGATAATCCGAAGATTCCGATGTTGCTCGTTGATTTTCGCGACGGACTCAATCCCAAGAAGCGCGAGATGTCGCGACGAGCTTTGCAGGACGTTACGAAAAACATCTTGTCCGTTTCACGTTTTGGCGACCTGCCGTACCTCCTGGGCCGAACGGTTTTTGATTTCGTTACCGGAAGACGCGGGATCGACCTCAACCAGCCGACGAGGCTACGCACTTATTCCCAACTCAAACTTCTTCTCTCTCTCAATCAATCGCTCGATCCGGAGTTGCGCGAAGAGATTGGGAATCGCCTGGAGAAGGTTTCCCTTAACCCACTGGAAAACGATCTTCAGGTTGAGGCCAAACTTGCGACTGAGCAATATGAGGCGCTGCTGGACTATGCGAAACGGCCCGACGGACTGCCAAGGAAGCTCGATCGCGATCGTCGCGAAGAAATGGTAGCGCTGAAACATGGCCGGACGGAGCAAGTACTTTTCCGGCTCGCAAACATTCTTAGCTTTGGGAAGTACACTCATCGGGAAAAAGCTGAGCCCGAGATGGAGGCGAAGCTCGACGACGCTCGGCGCCTGGCCTATCACACGCGCTTCCTCCGAGAGGTAGCGAAGTCGGGTCCACAGATTGAGATTGCCTGGAATCTGGATGAGGTGAAGCGCTCGCTTCAGTTCATCGTGGATCACGCCGCCGGCGCCAACTCGAGAAGCGCAACCGCAGCGGCTACAATCTTCGTGCGCACCCAAGACAACGAGACTCGTCGCTTTTGCCTGGAGAGCCTGTCGCGCATGACCAACCCCAAAGCAAAGAGTGAATTGCTTCGTTTGTCTCAACAGAAGGATCTCGATCAAGCCGGTAAAGATTTAGTCATTTCCTATTTGACGACGCCGCGCCAACCAACCGGGCCCGTGGCCGCCACCAGCGAAAAATCCAGCAGCACCAGGGTCGATCAGTGACCATGTTGCGCCCCGACCTGAGCACGTTTCTTCCCTTTCCAGCGTCACTCACTGTCAATAAGCGATGTGCTCCGCGCGCTGTCGGTCTGCTTGCGGTGTTAATGCTTCTCCTGTTGCCGGCGCTTGGCGTTAGCCAAACAACACGCGTGGTTACTGTCCAATGCGATGGCTTGCCTTACGAGCTTGTCGACCGGTTCGTGCGTGAGCGCGATCCGCGCACTGGCAAGAGTCAGCTCCCGTGGATTGACTACATCTTCTATCAACGCGGAACGCGGCTGGCTAATTTTTACGTGCGCGGCATGAGTCTTTCAGCGCCCTCCTGGTCACTCATCGAAACCGGGCAGCACTTGCAGATCAAGGGCAACGTGGAATTCGACCGCTACACGCTGCAAACTTACGACTATCTCAATTTCCTCCCTTTCTATGTTCAGGCCACTATCGGAAAGCGCGTCGACATGCAGGGCGTTGAAGTGTTCGACTCGATCGGCATTCCCCTGTTAACCGACGCCTATTCTCACAGCGAGCGTCATGCGACGTTCTCTCTTTTTCAACGCGGCCCGAGGTATATCACGTTTCAAAAAGCCCTTGAGAATAGATTCAAAAAAGCACCCAGGGAATTGTTTGACGAATGGACAATGGGGGGGCTTGGGCTCAGGAGTTCCGTTCCCGATCAATTAGTGCGCGAGCTGATCGAAGGGTTGAGTGACCCACGCCTGCGCTATCTGGAAGTTGTCACCACGGATTTTGATCATACGGCCCACCACAACAACGATCGCGAGGCTCATCTAAACGTCCTGAAAGAGCTTGACGCGATGCTTGGGCAGATATGGACCGCGATTCAGAAGAGTTCACTTGCTTCTGAGACTACGCTGATTGTTGTATCCGATCATGGATTCAATACGGACGAGCGTGTTTACAGCCAGGGTTTCAATCTGGTCAAGCTGCTGGGCAGCGCTGCCGGCGGCGGGCACCATGTAGTCACGAAGCGGCGCCTGCTTACGGACTATGCCATCAAAGGTGTCAACCCGTTCGTTCAGGTAATCACCACGACAACACGCGATTCCTACTACCTCGATAATCAGAGCGACGATTACCCGACCGCGATGCTCGATTTCGATGGCAACGAACGAGCGTCACTACAGTTTAGAGACTCGGATCTCAACCTGCTCCAGATTATTTTGCAGCAACTTCAGCGTTCGGACATTTCCACTCCAGTGAGAAAGGCGCTGACCGATCAGTTCTTCAACACTGTGGACGTCAGGCGGACAGAGTGGCAGGGGAATCTTGATCAACTTAACGAAGAGCTTGGCGCTTTGCGGCGTCGTATTGAGCGGCAGCGAGAGTTGTGTGCGGCACAACCGAAAAAGTTTACGAAGGAAGAGTCGGCGGCGGGGTTGGACGACGAGGCAAAGCGCGTTTGCGCCTGGCTCGATATCTGGATAGGCCAGGAGCAAAGTTATTCAGAATATGGGCGGACACTTGCGAATCTGCTGGTGCTGCGGAAGGAAAACTTCAACGCCTCAAAACTCAGGATCGACGATGTAATAGCGCGACGGGCGATGGGCGAGCACAATACCGTCCATCAACTTCAAAATTACGTGGCCGGTATCGCACCGGGAGGCTTTGTCTTGAAAGCCGACGGCTCACTCGACGTGGAAAAAAGCTTTGTTCACGTTGATTACTTCGCGCTGTTACACAACCTGACAGTACGAAACAACGTGCAGGCGGGAGTTAGCAGTCGTCCAGTTGATCTAATTGCCATTCGCATACCTGCTGAGTTAGTGAAGCCATTGATCACTGAGAATGGAATCGCGCCGGACGTCGTTTGGGTCAGTGCCGGATTGGAGCAGCAGGCCCTCATTCTCGCGCGCGAAGACGAGCGTGGGCAGTTGAGTCTCCGTTACCTGCCGATTAAGAACCTCACCGAGGATGAGACCGGTCGTTTACACTTTGAATCTGCGCCGTGGCGCGCGGGCCTTCCGCTCCAAATCCTGGAGGACCCGCAATTGGACCTGCCCGTAGGAGAGCAGGCGCAAGGCAGAGAGGGCCGTGAGGCGTGGCTCAGCCAGTGGCATAGCGATCTGGAATGGCTCCGTGTGCTAAACAAGACCCGCTACTCCAACGGTCTGGTCGGGCTGCACGAACAACTCGCGCGTCATCCCGTCGCCAGGCTTGCCCTCGACGAAGCCGGCATTTCCCGGGACGAGCGCTTGCTGCGCCGGCTGCTCCGCAGACAACGCGAGAACATCGAAGCGGATCTGCTTGTGGTGGGCAACAATCACTGGAATTTTGACGTCCGCGGTTTTAATCCCGGCGGCAATCATGGCTCCTTCTTCCGCATTTCTACCCACTCCACGTTCATGTTGGCGGGCGGCGATAAGACCACGATTCCGCGCGCTGCAATCGTCGAAGAACCCTACGACAGTCTCAGTTTTGTTCCCACCGTACTAGCGTTAACGGGAAATTTACGCGATGATAACAATCCAATTCCGGTTCTGTGGGACAAAGGTTTTCGGCACTTTCCGGGCCGTCCGGTAAAAGAAGTGCTGGCCAAACCAGAAGACCGAAAAATCGCGGTTACGGGAGCAACTGGATCTCATTGACGACGTCCGAGGACCAATTGATTGAAGAGGGCCCAGAGGATTTTCGCGAGTTGGAAGAACTCGTCGATGAAGGCGAGCCTGCAAGTCCCAACAATTCCCGGCGCTCTTTTATCTGGCTACAAGCGATCGCCTTCCTGCTGGGCCTGGGCCTCCTCGTTTACGTCATCAACCTCGTCGGGCTCCAACCAATCTTCGACGCTCTCCTGCGTATCGGTTTTTTTGGCTTCCTGATTCTGCTTGCGATCAGCGGTTCACGTCATGTGTTTCGCACGATTGCGATGTCTGCCGCGGTTCCCAGGGAACATCGTCGTTTCAATTTCTTTCAGGCCTTTGCCGCGCGGCT
The DNA here is from genome assembly GCA_041493085.1 of Pyrinomonadaceae bacterium. Lineage (GTDB taxonomy): Bacteria > Acidobacteriota > Blastocatellia > Pyrinomonadales > Pyrinomonadaceae > PSRF01. The sequence goes on from JBGPYG010000087.1 coordinate 7,643, forward strand.
GGGCGGCGAAGCGATAAGTTTTCTGACGTTTACCGGCCCACTGCTGGGCGAAGCGACCAAGGTTGCTCTACTCCGAAAGCGCGTGCCACTGACTTACGGCGTGCCGGCGCTGGTCGTCGACAATCTTCTTTACAACCTTTCCGTAGTCTTCTTTATTCTGAGCGGCGCGTGCGTGATGTTGTTTACCTACAGCTTGCCGCCGCTCGTTTACTACTCGCTGATTGCGATTGCGGTCATTGCGGCGTTGGGCATCGCGGCAGCAGCCCTGGCGGCAAAGCGACGCATCATGCTGGTCACCTGGGTGCTCGATCAAATGGCCCGGCTGCGGCTTAGCCCAAGAGTAATTCTTAAGCGGCGCCAGCACATTTATCACATCGAGTCGAAGGTCTACGACTTTTACAAACATCATCCGGGGGTCTTCTTCGGCATGATCGCCTGCGACTTGTTGGCTCACACTTTGAGTGTCATCGAAGTCTATGTAACCCTACGCATGCTGGGTTACACGCCCCACGTCGCGCAGGCCTACATCATCGAGTCGCTGACTAAAGTCATCAATTTTGTATTTGCATTTGTACCCGGCACGATCGGCGTATATGAAGGCGGCACCGAGATCGTACTACAGACGCTGGGATTCGCGGCCGCTACCGGCGTTACGCTGGCGCTGGTGCGCAAGGCCGGCACAGTATTCTGGACGGGTATCGGACTATTAATTTTAACCTGGCGGACTCTGCCAAATGCCTGGGGTCGCCTTTTAGAGCGTAGTCCACGCTTGGAAAGACTTATGGATAGCCTTGTACTTTCAAACATCGCTCATCGCCCTGCGCGCACGGCTGTCAGCATCCTGGGGACTGCGGTCGGCGTGTTGCTCATTGTGTTTACGGTTGGTCTGGCCCATGGCGTGTTGCACGAACGCGGACGGCGCGAGTCGAATATCGGGGCGGAGATCATGGTTCGCTCAGCGGGCTCGCTTAGTTTTGGCGGCAATTCGCCTTTCATGTTACCCGTTTCACGCGCTGCTGAGATCGCGCGCATTGACGGCGTGCGCGCCGCCACCCCTATCGGGCAGGCGCTCGATCGCAGCGACGGTGGTTTCGGTTCGCGGCTAATTGATGGCATTGAGTTTGACGATTACGCGAAGCTGACCGGGATTGCTATCAGGGAAGGCGCGAAACTTACGAGTGGCGACCAGGCGATCGTTGATCCGGTCTGGCAACAGCAACGAAACGCCAGGCTGGGCTCAACAGTTCAACTTTTTGAGCGCCCGTTCACGATTGTTGGCGTTTACGAACCGCCGGGTGGCGGCCGCGTCAAGATTCCGCTCTCGACTCTGCAGGATCAGGAAGGCGCTGAGGGTCGCGCCTCTGCGATTCTTGTAGCCGCCAATGATCCGGCCAAACAAGACGACGTTGCAGCCCGCATCAAGGAGCGTTTCCCGGACGATCAGATTATCTTCACGCGCGATCTGCCGGAGATTTATGCGTCCGGCGTGCCGGCGCTGAATGTGTTCATAAAAGTCGTGGTGGGTGTGGCAAGCGCCATTAGTATGCTGGTTATTCTGTTGGCCATGTACACCACCGTAACGGAACGCACGCGCCAGATCGGAATTCTTAAAGCGTTGGGCATGTCGAAGACTGGGATCGCCTGGGTAATCGAACAGGAAGCGATTTTGGTGAGCTTGCTCGGAGTCACGGTGGGCGTAGGCCTAACTTTCGCCGCGCGCTTCGGGGTGATGCGCATGACAACCCTGGTGGTGGAGGTCGAGCCACGCTGGGTCGGGATAGCGTTACTGGTGGGAGTTGTCGGCGGCAGCATCGGCGCCCTTTATCCCGCCGTGCGCGCTGCACGCCAGGATGCGGTTGATGCGCTGAGTTACGAGTAGGACAGACATTCCTGTCTGTAGCTTCGATATCGGTCTTTGTTTTCCGGAGCGCAACGACTTCATACCTGGGAGCGCGGGCGTCTCGCCCGCATCTTCACGCTGAAGGCGTGAGCCTAACGCTGGGAGCGCGGGCGTCTCGCCCGCATCTTCACGCTGAAGGCGTGACATAGAGTAGCCTGGGGTAAGCGCGTTTCGCGCGCCACCCCAGGATCCACGTCCAATTTGATTTCTTCGCGCAAAGCGCGCCGGAGGCGTTGCCCAAACCTACTCTCTATTCGAACGCCTCGACATTCCCAACAAATCACTTACCAATCCCTGAAACGTCCAAGGGACTCTTAACGCCGCGTCCACCCTTGTTTAGAACATGTGTATAAATCATCGTGGTTCGCACATCTTTGTGACCCAGGAGTTCTTGTACGGTCCGTAACACGTAACCGTCTTCGAGCAGGTGCGTCGCGAAGCTATGGCGGAGCGTATGACAACTGCCATTTCTATTGAGCCGCTTTAAGCGAATCGCTGCCTTTACTGCACGTTGTACATAATCGGCAAGAAGGTGATGTCTTCTTTCTACGCCCGAGCGCGGATCGCGGGATCGTTTGCGGGCTGGAAAGGCGTACTGCCAACCCCACTCTGTCGCCGCTCCCGGGTATTTGCGTTCGAGTGCGAAGGGAAGTTCTACCTTTCCGAATCCAGTCTTGAGGTCAGCTTGATGCAGCACGCGGACTCTTTGCAGTTGCGCCCGTAATGGATCTACTGTTGAGATTAGCAACATCGTCACGCGATCCTTTGCACCTTTCCCCTGACGAATCGCCAGCTCGTGTCGTTCAAAGTCAATGTCCTTAACGCGCAGTCTGACGGCTTCCATCAGGCGTAGTCCTGAACCGTAAAGCAGCGAGGCAATGAGATGAGGTGTGCCGTCCAGGCGAGCTAACACCGACTGGACCTCTTTACGCGTAAAGACCACGGGGAGAGTTTTGGATCGCTTCGCACGTTCGATGTTCCTTACGTAGGGTAACTCCTGCTTCCGAAACATCGCGGTAAAGAAAGAGAAGTGCGCTGAGAGCAACGGTCTGCGTTGATGCCGAAATCTTTGCATGTACAGCCAGGTAAGAAATGAAACTGACGGATTTCCTCTTCACCCATATCTCTTGGATGACGCTTATGGTGAAAAAGAATAAAGCGCCGGATCCAGGCGACGTATGACCGCTCCGTGCTCAAACTGAAGTGCTTGACACGAATGACAGTCCTCACCTGATCCAGCAGTCTAGGTGTTGGCATAACTTGAAGGGTGAATTGATACCGAGGTGTAAGCGGAACCGTATAATACCACCAAATCCGTACTTGCGCCGCAGATCCGCGGTACAATACCTATGTTATGTTGCCTCGCTATTGAGAAGCGCAAGACA
>JBGPYG010000138.1:0-8537 GCA_041493085.1 Pyrinomonadaceae bacterium
ATAGCCACGCGCGACGCCAGCGCCACCAACATAGATTTCTCCCGCAGCGTGTACCGGAACCGGTTGCAGATTCTCGTCGAGGATATAGACCCGCGTGTTCGAGATAGGCCGGCCGATAGTCGGCAAGGTGTTGCTGTAAGTGTCATTTGGGACGACGCCGGAGGTAGCAACCACTGTGCATTCAGTGGGGCCGTAATTGTTAACTACCCGGAAAGGCAAGTCGTCTGACGGAAACTGGCGCAGAGTCTCGGCGCCAGTCAGCAAGGTGCGAAGTGCTGTATCCTGCGGCCATTCGAGAGTCATTACCCGCTCAGCCAGCGCGGTCGGAAGAAAGCTAATCGTAATTTGTTGCGAGGCCAACCAGTCACGAAGAAGTTCCGGCGATAGCCGAGTGTTCTCATCGGGCACATGAAGACTTGCGCCTGCCGCAAGGTAGGGCCAGGCTTCCCAAACTGCCGCGTCGAATCCCACGCCCGCTAACAAGCTTGCTCTGTCTCGAGGGGTGACCTCAAATGCACTCTGGTGCCAGGACACCAGGTTCATCAGGTTGGCGTGAGTAATCTCCACGCCCTTCGGCCGGCCAGTCGAGCCTGACGTGTAGATGACGTAGGCCAACTGTTCAGACGTTATGTGGTTAACCGGGGATTCAGTTGATTGGCGACTTATCTCCACCTCATCGCTACCAATCTTGTCAGTTTCGTCAATCGCAATTACCTTCCACAAACCTGCCGGAAGCTGTTCTGCCATCGCTTTGCTCGTGATTAGCACGCGAGGCTGAGCATCGTTCAACATGAAAGCAAGGCGCTCAACCGGGTAGGCTGGATCGAGTGGCAGATATGCTGCTCCCGCTTTGAGAATTGCCAACGCGCAAACCACTGCGGTTGGTGAGCGGTTAAGGCAAAGCCCCACAATACTGTCGGCACAATCCGCACCAACGCCGAGCGCGATCAGGTAATGCGCCAGCTGGTTCGCCCGATTATTCAACTCGCGGTAGGTCATCAGTTGGGCGCCGGCTAACATCGCCGGCGCGTCGGGTGCTGCTGCTGCCTGCGCTTCGATCAGTTTCGGGACAGACGTATCCTGCGGTTGAGTTTGCAAATTCGTGTTCCACATCGCGAGCCTGAGCGCCTCGCTGCGGGTTGCCAGGCGTGTGCCTGGTTGATGAATCGGAGCGATGGAGGTAAGTCGGGAAGCAAGTCGGCTGGACATGGTAATCAGATAGTTAGCAATCAGCGTTGGACGAAAACTGCTTGATTCCGTGAGGTCAAATCAGATTCCCCACGTCATAGTTCATAAAGACATAATCAGAGGCAGTTTCCCCCTCCTTCGACGACTGAAGGTAATTCCCCGCAGGCTTAATTGACGGCGACCGGCAGCAGACTCAAAACGGCGCCAAATCATTGAAAACAAGGACCTATTCGGCATTTATGGCATTTGGAGAATTTAACTTTGTGAAGGGTGTGAACTCTGAACGAGCGACGGGACGCAAAATCCCAAGCGCGTCGCCCTCGTACTCCAGGATATTCGACTAATGAAGATTCTTTTTTACAACCACACCGGACAGGTCAGCGGCGCTGAACGCTTGCTGCTGATGATCCTGGCGCGGCTCCATCGCGATGCCGTTGAACCGGTGGTTGTTTGTCCCGAGCAGGATTCCCTTGCTGAGATGGTGTCGGATCTTGGCGTGCCAGTGGAAACACTAGGCGCTCTCGAAGCGCGGTTTACCTGGCAAGTGAATCATCTGGCGCGTTACTGCAAATCGTTTTTCGGAGTTATCCGTCAGTTCCGGCGCAGGGTTATCACCATCGAGCCTGACTTGATCCATGCAAACAGCATTCGCGCGGGCTTAGTGGCGACCGCAGCCACGTATGGATTGGGAACGCGAGTCGTCTGGCATTTGCACGACATGCTGCCGCTCCATCCGCTGAGCACTTTGATTCGCGTGTTCGCATTGCTCTCATCGCGAACTCGCATGATTGCAGTCTCGGAGGCTGTGGCCAGGAATTTTCGCGGACGTTTCTCAAGCCCGCTGAAGAATCGCGTCAGCGTCATTCTCAACGCCATCGATCTCGAAAAATTCCGGCCGGATCAGACTGCAAGGCGTGTAATACGCAGGGAACTGCGGCTCCGCGAGGCCGATCCGCTGATTGGAATTGTTGGGCAACTAACGCCGCGCAAGGGACAGCTCGAGTTGCTCCGAGCGTTTGGCCAGGCACTACCTGAAATGCCGCACACCGTGTTGTTGGTCGCCGGGGCGCCGCTATTTAACCGCGACCATGAGTACTTGAAAACCCTCGAGCGCACCGCCCTGGAGCTAGGAATTAGGGACAGGGTGCGAATACTTGGCGCCCGAAATGATATTGAGACGATCATGCAGGCCCTGGACGTTCTGGTTGTTAATTCAAATGTCGAGCCGTTCGGTCTCGTGATACTCGAAGCGATGGCCTGCGGTACACCGGTGTTGGCCGCGGCCGTTGATGGCATCCCCGAAATAATCGAACACGATAGGAACGGGTGGCTGGTTCCACCGCAGGATGAAGGGGCGCTTGCAGAAGCCATTATTCATCTCAGTCGTCAACCTGAGCTGCGCGCGCGGCTCACGGAACATGGAAAGCAACACGTGGCTGCGCACTTCTCCGCTGAGCGTTACCTGACTGAGTTACAGGCTTACTACCGCTTGAGCGCTAACTTCAACTGGAAAGCGCTCCCTGCTGACTCAACACCTGGACAGGCAGAGGCGCCGAAGTTTGCCTGAGTTTGCAAGGACCATTGGCAAAAAGGAAGAAGCAAGTTGTCTGACAACGCTTGGAAACTTTCACAACCTTCGTGAGTACCGAGTGTCATGTGGTTGAATGCTAAAGCCCCACTTCATTAACCCGCTTGTCTTCCTGATCGTTCTCACCTTGTCGTGTTCCGGCTGCGCTCGCGAAACAAACGGCACGTTCCTCCCACAATCCACTTCAGCTGGTCCCGTCATCCCGGATAGTTTCGGTGTCAATATTCATTTCACCGATCCCCGCCCCGGCGAGATCAAGATGATTTCGGACGCAGGCTTTCGCTGGGTGCGCATGGACTTCAAATGGGATGCAACTGAAAAAGAGCCGGGCCGCTATGACTTTTCCGAGTACGACCGACTGATGGCAGCGCTGCAGTCTGCCAATCTCCACGCGCTCTTTATTCTTGATTACGGCAACCCGCTCTATGACAACGGCGCACCCCCACGCACTGAAGCTGCGAGACAGGCCTTTGCGCGCTGGGCAGTCGCAGCGGCGCAGCACTTCGGAGGTCGCGGCGCAATCTGGGAAGTCTATAACGAGCCGAACATTTCAACGTTTTGGCCACCACACCCAAATGCAAAGGAATACGTTGCCCTGGCGCTGGCAGTTGGACGAGCGTTTCAGGCTTCGGTGCCGGATGAAAAATTGATCGGTCCCGCCACCTCGGAAATCGATTTCGATTTTATTGAAAGTTGCTTCAAGGCGGGCTTGCTTGAATATTGGTCAGCAGTGTCCGTTCACCCATACCGTCGTTCCGACCCAGAGACTGCGGCGCAGGACTACTTTCGCCTGCGCGAGTTGATCAAGACCTACGCGCCAAGGGAAGTCCAAAGTCCAAAGTCCAAAGTCCAACGTCCTATCAGAACCGGGAGCAGTAGCGACCGGGTCTCAGCTATCACCACCGTGAGCAGTAGCGACCGGGTCTCAGCTATCACCACCGGGAGCAGTGGCGATCGGATCGGAGTCAGGAGAGAGATCCCGATTATCTCAAGCGAGTGGGGTTACTCGTCAGTTTGGTCTGGCATGAGCGAGGAAAAACAGGGTCAACTACTCGCACGAGCGTGGCTAACCAACGTCGCGAATAATATTTCGCTCTCGATTTGGTACGACTGGCGCGACGATGGCGTGGAGCCTGGTGAACCGGAACATCACTTCGGTACGGTGTCCAATTTCTATCATGAGGGTCGCGATCCGGTTTACGATCCGAAGCCGGCCTACTTAGCGGCGAAGACCCTGGCAACGTTGTTCAGCGGTTTCCGATTTGAAAAGCGTCTTGCTGTTGGAGACGCCGAAGACTTTGTGCTCGTCTTTCGCAAAGGCGGCGCGTCACGCTTCGCGGCCTGGACCACCACAAGCCGCGCCCACCGAGTCTTGATCCCCCTTAGCGCGGGCGCCTACACGAGCACACGCCATACGGGCCAGGACGTAGGCACCATTACGGCAGATCAGAAAGGCCTGGCAATCACCTTAACCACAGCGCCGCTATATCTTCGTTCGGAAGTCGGCCAAACAAGCCCTGCGGGTTCTGGGCAATCCGCAGGGTTCACACGAAAGTAGCCGGGGGTCGGAGCACGGCGTAGACCTCCGGAACGAATGGTGTGCCGCACCCTGAAGGGGTGCCCGAGACAATCGTATGATTCTGGTGCTTCTCGCACCCTTTCAGAGTGCCGATCATTTTGCTATCCCGACCGGTGGTCTGCGCTGCGCTACGACCACCGGCTACTTTCGTGCAGCCTTCCAGGCTGCGCGAGCTCGGTTTGTTTCTGGCAAGTGCGGCGTTTTGGCAGTTTCTCTCTATTACCGGGAAATCGCAGCGGCAAGCGTGTGACTGAAGACTATTCGCGGTTCAAACAAAGTTTGTATTCGTCTGCAACGTGGCAACTTTGACCGGATTCATGATGAACACAGCAAGTAGCGTATGAGACCTTATCCATTCGACAGAACGGCGAACGACCACCGCGCCTTACAACAGATCACGCTCAGCTACTTGCGACCCGGCAGCCCTCTGCCGCTGGTTGTCCGCCCGGCGGAAAAAGGGATTGACCTGGTCGATTGGGCCGCGGCCAACACCAGCTTCATTGAGAGTTACTTGTTGCGAAACGGAGCGATCCTCTTCCGCGACTTCAGTCTATCGGCTGTAGAAGAATTCGAGCGATTCATCGAAGCGGTTTCCGGCCCATTGCTGGACTATTCGCATCGCTCGACGCCCCGCCACGTGATCAGTGGAAGAATCTATTCCTCAACTGAATATCCCGCAAATCAATCAATACCGCTACACAATGAAAACTCTTACACGCGAAATTGGCCGATGAAGCTGTCATTCCTTTCGCAGCAAGTGGCAGAGAGAGGAGGAGAAACGCCGCTAGCCGACTGCAGGAAAATCTACGAGGCAATTTCGCCGGAGATTCGCGAATGCTTTCTGCGCAAGGGCTTGATGTATGTGCGGAACTACGGCACCGGCCTCGACCTTCCCTGGCAGGAAGTGTTTCAAACTTCCAGTAAAGCGGCTGTCGAAGACTACTGCCGCAAGGCCGGAAAGGAGTTTGAATGGGTTGGAGAAGATCAATTTCGCACGCGACAACTTGGCCAGGTAGTGGAGCGCCATCCCCGCACAGGTGAAATGGTCTGGTTTAATCAGGCGCATCTTTTCCACGTTTCCAGGTTGCCGCCAGAGGTTCGCGATTGGCTGTTGGCCGCGTTTGGCGAACACAACCTGCCGCGTAATGTCTACTTCGCCGATGGCTCAGCGATCGATCCGGCAATGTTGGACGACATCATGCGCGTGTGTGACGAGCAGTCTATTGTTTTCCCCTGGAAGGAAGGCGACGTATTGATGCTCGACAACATGCTGACTGCGCACGGACGCAAACCCTTTGTGGGCAAGCGCAAGGTTGTGATCGGCATCGCCGAATCGAACCGGACGATAGCGGAATTATCCAATGCTATTAGATAATGCTTTCGCTTGATCAAACACTCCATTGAAGGTTTAGCCAACCCTATCCCGGTAGACGTTAACGATCTGCCGGGCTCTTCTCTCACCTTAGGGGCTGACGAAGTTCACGTCTGGCATGCGAAGCTGGATGATTACGCAGCCGCCAGCTTGAAACGCCTCCTCGCTAAAGACGAAGTCTCACGCGCAGAGCGATTCCACTTTGCGAAAGACCGCAACCACTTCATTGTCGCCCGGGCCTGGTTGAGAAAACTGCTGGCGGCGTACTCGGGCATTGACGCCGCTGAGCTGCGGTTTTCCTACGCAGAGAAGGGAAAGCCTTCCCTGGAAGAAAGCCAGCGGAGCGCAATCAACTTTAACCTCGCTCATTCACACGGCATGGCGATCTATGCATTTTCCCGGGGCCGGGAAGTAGGCGTTGACCTCGAGTTCATAAGAGAAGATTTGGCGGACGAGAAGATTGCGGAACGGTTTTTTTCGCCACGCGAGGTCGACACGCTCAGCACCGTGCCCGCTGAACTGCGGAAAGAAGCTTTCTTCAATTGCTGGACGCGCAAAGAGGCGTATATCAAGGCGCGAGGCGAAGGACTCTCGATGCCGCTAGATGAATTCGATGTTTCGCTAGCGCCGGGTGAGCCTGCGGCGTTGCTCCGGAATCATAAAGAGCCGGCGGAAGTCACGCGCTGGACGATGCAATCAATTCCAGTGTCTTCCGGTTACGTTGCGGCATTGGTAGTTGAGGGTCACGATTGGCGGCTGAAGACTTTTCGTGTGGAACAACCCACTGAGTAGGACAGACATTCCTGTCTGTCTGGTAGTGTTAGTGACAGACACTCTGGAGATTTTCCATATCTCATTTATCATTTTCCATTTGTCAGGGGCTTGAAACCGCAATACCCCACGCCGAGTGAACTACAATGACAAATGATAATTGGGAAATGACCAATGGAAAATCTGGCCTTTCTTAGAGACTGGAAAGTCTGTCCGACCTCACTGCACCGCTTCCGCTTCCACCGGCGGTGCTTCCGCCTCTTCTTTCTTCGCTCTCCACATGCCCGCAATCTGGTTAGCCTCGGCAAGCGTCATGTTGTCATAAATATCCGCGTTGTTTTTTATTACCCCGTCTTCCAGTTCACACACTTCCCAATCCGGCGCCTCCGGGTCGGTGCCCGCGCGTCCTGGCTTGACGCGCACGTCGAATGAGATCACAGTGGCCTTGTTTTCGTTTTCCATGGATCAATTCCTTTGCGATTTTTCTGATGGTCTGAACGAACCAAATTTATCATAACTTGACGATTGAGTCTCAGTGCGACACCAAATCAGAACCGGGAGCGGTAGCGACCGGGTGCTGGACTCAAGCTGGCAAACGAACTCTAGGTAGCCGGATTGTAAAGTAAAGTTTACTTGAGTGCTAACACCCGGTCGCTACGGCTCCCGGTTCTGATTTGGAATTTATTTTGATAATTGCGAAGGGTCAGGTAGCATGGCGCGCGGAAATCACAACCTGAAACAGCTCTAACTAACCAAATCATGTGTACCGATAGAAGAGACTTCTTGCGGCTGTCTGCAGCCCTCGCGGGCACGGCCTTGCTCAGCAACGCTGCGCCCGTGCTGGGCGCGCCTACTGCTATTGACGCCGAAAGCGCCGACCTGGATTTTTTTCAGCAGCGCGACCTGCCCGAATCAATTCGCAAGCTGCGGAAGATGACTGAGGGAATCGCGGCAATCTCCCTGGACGAGCGGCTAGCACGAATCGAAAAGGCCCGGCGCCTGATGGGCGAACACAAGATCGATGCCATCTATATCGAACCGGGCTCGAGCATGTCTTATTACACAGGCATGCGCTGGGGTACGAGCGAGCGCATGTTTGCTGTGGTGATTCCGGCGCGCGGCGAGATTGCCTGGGTCTGCCCGAAGTTTGAAGAAGAGCGCGCGCGCGAGTTGATCTCGATGGGCAAAGACATTCGCACTTGGGAGGAAGACGAGAGTCCCTACCAGCGTGTCGCCGAAATTTTTCGCGATCGTGGGCTGCGCACTGGCCGCGTGGGTATCGAGGAACGCGTGCGCTTCTTTCTTTACGACGGCATTCGCAAAGCCGCGCCCGCGCTGCAATTTGTTAGTGCGACACCAGTCACGGCGGGCAGTCGCATGTTCAAATCCCCAGCAGAGATTGCGCTCATGCAACGGGCTAACGACATAACGCTGGTCGCATATAAAGCGACGATCGACAGTACGCGCGAGGGTATGACGCAGGACGAGTTTGCCGGTAATTGCGCCGCCGCGTTTCGCGCGCTGGGCGTGCAGGGTGGAATCTTTTGCAGCTTTGGCAAGTACACGGCGTTTCCGCATGGCAGTAGCACGCCACAGAAACTAAAAGAGGGCGATGTGGTGTTGATGGATGGCGGCTGTAGCGTTGAGGGTTATCAGTCAGACATCACGCGCACCTTGGTTTTCGGCAAACCGACCGAGCGCCAGAGGGACATCTGGAACCTCGAGCGCAAAGCGCAGGACGCGGGTTTTGTGGCTGCGAAGATTGGGGCTCCGTGTGAAGCGGTTGATGCTGCGGCCCGCAAGGTGCTTACCGACGCCGGCTTTGGTCCGGATTACAAAGTGCCTGGTTTGCCGCATCGCACCGGACACGGCATTGGCCTCGACGGTCATGAATGGACAAACTTCGTGCGCGGCAACAAGACTCCGATTCAACCGGGAATGTGTTTCAGTGATGAGCCGACAATCGTAATCTACGGTGAATTTGGAATTCGCCTCGAGGATTGTCTCTACATCACCCCGGAAGGACCAAAGTTTTTCAC
>JBGPYG010000387.1:0-3680 GCA_041493085.1 Pyrinomonadaceae bacterium
GGCAGAATGATCGTTTCAAAAGCGTCCCAGAGAATTATCAGGATCAACGCCAGGCCGGGGATGACCGCTAAGAGTCTCATTTGGAATTCACGTGTGCGGAATCGAGCCGAAAAAGTTTATATTACTTGCGCAACGACGAGATGTTATCGTTGATTTGATATTTTGCACAGAGATACAAATGCATTGACGATGTTGGGATGACTCGCCTATCAGAACCGGGAGCGGTAGCGACCGGTTCGTCCCCGATTATTAGGCACGCGAATTGAGACCCGGTCGCTACCGCTCCCGGTTCTGATAGGACCGGCATGTCGGACAACAGATGACAGCACTCATCATTCACGGCCATTTCTACCAACCGCCGCGCGAGAATCCGTGGACGGGAACCGTCGATCCTGAGCCCAGCGCGCAGCCATTCCACGATTGGAACGAACGCATCCACGCCGAGTGCTACCAGCCGAACAGCCTGGCTCGCATCGTTGACAAGAGTGGCATTGAACGTCTCGTCAACAACTATGCGCAAATCAGTTTTGATTTTGGTCCCACACTGCTTTCGTGGCTGGAGCGAAACCACGCGGACACCTACGCGCGCATCATCGCCGCTGACGGCGAGAGCGCCCGCCGGAACAACGGCCATGGCAACGCCATAGCGCAAGCCTACAATCACGCGATCCTGCCGCTCTGCAATGAGCGCGACCGCCGCACGCAAGTGCGTTGGGGCCTGGCTGATTTCCGCTACCGGTTCAGGCGCGAGCCGGAGTCAATGTGGCTGCCCGAAACGGCGTGCAACGACGATGTGCTGGGTCTGCTGATCGAGCAGGGTCTGCGGTTTGTAATTCTTGCTCCGCAACAGGCCGCACGCGTTCGCTGTAGGACAGGCATTCCACCGGGGTCCCCGGCGGGGCAGCCCCGCTGGGGTGGTCCGGCCAGTCACGGACAGACTGGAAAGTCCGTCCCACCGGGGAGGCCAGACATTCCCGCCGGTTCCGAAGACGATTGGCAGGGTGTTGCCCACGGCTCCATTGATACCAGTGTCGCGTATCGCTACTTCCATCGAGATGGTTCGGGACGATCCCTGGCCGTGTTTTTTTATGATCAGGAACTTGCGCGCGCCATAGCATTCCAGCAGGCATTAACTTCGAGCGCGTCGCTCGTTGAGAGTTTTGCGCAAAAAGCAGCCGGCGCTGGTTCACTCGTCAATGTGGCAACGGATGGCGAGAGCTACGGCCATCATCACAAGTTTGGTGAACTTTGCCTGGCTTTCGCGTTGGAAGTCGATGCGCCCGCGCGCGGATTTGAGATTACCAACTATGGCGACTATTTGGCTCACTATCCGCCGGAAATGGAGGTAGAAATCAGTAATGGTCGGGAGGGCGAAGGTAGTTCATGGAGTTGTGCGCACGGTGTCAGTCGCTGGATTCGCGATTGCGGTTGTCATACTGGCGGCCAGCCAGGCTGGAACCAGTCGTGGCGCGGACCTTTGCGAAAGGCGCTCGACTATTTGCGTGATGAAGTTGAAACCCATTTTGAAGCGACACGCGGCGAGTTGTTTACTGATCCCTGGGCGGCGCGTGACGATGCGATTGAACTGATACTCGACGAACAGAAATCGCGCGAACAGTTCCTTGATGCACACGCACGGCAGAAGTTGTCTCGTGAAGAGGAACGCCGGGCGCTGCTGTTTCTGGAGCTTCAGCGAGCTGCATTACTGATGTATACGAGCTGCGGTTGGTTCTTCAATGACATTTCCGGAATCGAACCAATTCAGATTTTGAGGTACGCCGGCCGGGCGCTAGACCTGATGAATGAACTTGGTCTTCAGTCTCCGCGCCGGCGATTTCTCGAGACTCTTGCCGAAGCGAAGAGCAATCGAGCTGAGTTGGGTAACGGTGCGGACATCTTTCGTCGGCTGGTGGAGCCGGCCAATCCATCCTTCAAAGTAGAGCATGACACGCTCGCGGGCTCCCTCGCATGAAGAAAAAGTCTCCAAACAAGACAACGAGTACCGCGAGTGATAGCGAACGGGGCAGCATCGAGCGGGGCAGTAGCCCGCGCGTCAGCAAGGGCGTGGCGGAAGCCCGCGAGTCAGCAAGGGCTGAGAGCTCGCGCAAAGTCGCAACACCTAAGAAGGGCAAGGGAGCTGAAAAGGCGCAACGCAAGAACAGGATCGAGAAGAAAGGCGTAACGGAGCGAAAACAAAAACCGGCGGGGAAAAAACTGGCTTCCGCGAAACGCAGATCGGCGAAGTTGCAAAAGTCGCCTAGATTGCAAAGGCGCGATTCGTTTTCACCAACGCTCGGGGAACTCGATCTCCATCTGTTTGGCGAAGGCCGACACGAACTGATCTATGAGAAGCTCGGCGCTCATCCAATCACGCACGAGGGCGTAAAAGGAGTTTCATTTGCGGTCTGGGCGCCCGCCGCCGAGCGGGTGAGCGTGGTTGGAAACTTCAACGCCTGGGACCGCGCGCAACATCTGATGCGCCGTCTGGGTGATTCCGGCGTGTGGGAAAAGTTTATTCCGAAACTCCAACCAGGCGAGCTTTATAAATATGAGATCAAAGCGCCAGGTCTGCCGCCGTTTCTGAAAGCTGATCCTTACTCGTTCTACGCCGAAGTGCCGCCCAAGACCTCGTCGATTGTTTACGAGTCGAAGTATCGCTTTCGTGATTCGCGCTGGCTGAAGAAGCGCGCCGGTCGCGAACATTTTCGCCAGCCACTTTCAATCTACGAAGTTCACTTTGGATCGTGGCGTCGCCAGATTGAAGAAGAGAATCGCCCGTTTACTTATCGAGAAATGGCTGAGTCCCTCAGCGATTATGTACTGGAAATGGGCTTCACGCATGTCGAGTTTCTGCCATTGAAGGAACACCCTTACGGACCCTCTTGGGGATATCAAGTCAGTAACTACTTTGCGCCCTCTGCGCGTTACGGCACCCCGGATGATTTTCGTTATCTCGTTGACTACCTGCACCAGCGCGGGATCGGCGTGATCATGGACTGGGTGCCCGCGCATTTTCCCAGAGACGCTTTTGCGCTCGCGCGTTTCGATGGCACGGCGCTTTACGAACATCTCGATCCGCGCAAAGGCGAACATCCTGATTGGGGCACGTACATTTTCAACTACGGCCGCAACGAAGTGAGAAACTTCCTGCTGGCGAATGCGCTCTACTGGTTCAAGGAGTTTCATCTCGACGGTCTGCGTGTAGATGCCGTGGCCTCGATGCTCTATCTCGACTACAGCCGCAAGGAAGGCGAGTGGGTGCCGAATGAGTTTGGCGGGCGCGAGAATCTGGAAGCGATCTCGCTGCTGAAAGAATTGAATGAGGTGGTTCATCGCGAATGTCCCGGCGTGATGATGGTCGCGGAAGAATCGACCGCGTGGCCGCAGGTCAGTCATCCTGTTTATGCCGGGGGCCTTGGCTTTGATTTCAAGTGGAACATGGGTTGGATGCACGACACGCTCAAATATTTCCAAACTGATCCACTCTTTCGCGGCGGCAATCACAATGCGTTGACGTTTGGCTTGCTTTACGCCTGGAGTGAAAACTTTATTCTGCCTTTTTCGCACGACGAAGTTGTGCACCTGAAGGGATCGCTGCTGAACAAGATGCCGGGGAGCCCCGGGGATATATGGCAGAAGTTTGCCACGTTGCGCGCGCTTTACGCCTACATGTGGGCGCA
>JBGPYG010000253.1:0-6158 GCA_041493085.1 Pyrinomonadaceae bacterium
AACACTCCGTTGCCGACTACCAATCGCTGCTGCGAAATGCTGTCTGCTGTCTGCTGTTTGCTTCACGACTGATACTTAATCAACGATCGCACGTCATAGCCATCGAGCTTTTGTCGGCCTGACAAAAACTCGAGTTCCACTACAAACACCAGGCCGGCGACCGTTCCACCCAGTCCCTCGACTAGATCGCAAACAGCTTTTGCGGTCCCGCCGGTGGCCAGCAAGTCGTCTGCGATGATCACTCGATGACCGTTGCCGACCGCATCGCGGTGAATCTCCAGCGTGTCCTGGCCATACTCGAGGTCATACGAGATCGAGGCACACTCCGCCGGCAGCTTTTTCGGTTTGCGTACCGGCACGAAGCCCGCGCCCAGATGATAGGCAAGCGCGGGCGCGAAGATGAAGCCGCGCGCCTCAACGCCGATCACCGTGTCTACCTTTTCGCCCTCATACTCCGCGGCCAGGGCATCCACAGTATTACGCAAGCCGTCAGGATGTTTTAGCAGCGTCGTAATGTCGTAAAAGTTGATGCCGGGCTTTGGAAAGTCCGGCACTTCGCGAATTAGTTTTTTCAAGTCGTCCATAGTTGGATGTCAATAGTCAGTTTCCTATTGCCTGGCCTTTGACTGAGACCTTGGTACTTAGTTTCTCGTTCAAGTCCAGGAGCCTTTACATTAGTTTGTGAGCGACCGGACACGAAGCGCAAAGAACAAAGTTCAAGTTCATTGTTCTATTCTGAAAGAGTCATATAGTCCAGTCGGCTCGATGCTGATTTCCTCAACCTGCTCAACCCGCGACCATTGCGGCCCTGTCACTAGATCTTTCTTAAACTCCTCAACGTCACTCGGTGAGCCTTCAGCAACTACTTGCACGGATCCATCCGGACAATTGCTTACCAGACCTAACACCTGGTGCCGCGCCGCGGCACGTTGCGCAAAGAAGCGATAACCCACTCCCTGCACCTCACCCCGTATCAAGAACTTCCGCGCCACTCTCGCCATCGTCATTCGTGAATCTGGTGCAACAAACTTCAGTTTGTCACCGCTGGTCGATTGAGGGACAAACTAGAGTTCGTCGGACACAGGATCACTTGCACTTGAAAACTCTTCCCCGACCACCGCGCTTCAGCGTGTACGTTTCAACCACCTCGTTAGTGTCTGCCAGCTTAACTGTGAGGGTCATTGTGTCGCCTTTGATCCAACCCGAATAAATTGCCCGGCGACCGTTAGACTGCTCGTCACTTCGTATGGGCCCGCCGTGCTCCTGATTATGAGTGCCGCGCCAGGTGAAGCGCCCCTTGTTATCAATAGTGAACGGTCCGTCTATCGTGCCATTGGCACAATCGTAATCGATCGTGGCCGAGCGTGGCCCGACCTCGATTCTGATATGCAGACCGCCCCAGGTCCCGGTGGGTAAGCGTTGCATTTTGCGTGGCCGCGCTGCAGCCGAAGAAACAATCAACAAAACTAAACTGATAATAACTAAAAGTCTATTTCGATCCAGCCAAAACATAACATCCCTCCTGTTATCCAACCCAATGCCGAAACTCTTGACTACCCAATCCGAGTTCACAACCGCGCCACTCGACCCCGGACCCCAGACTTCGTGGAGAGTTCATTGTAGCGAACAGGTCATCGTAATGCCCAGCACTACCCTTTTTCTGACTCCTTCATAATGAGAACGCACAGACAAGAATTCTATTGCACGTACTTCGGTTCGCAGTCTCGGGATGTGCCGCAACTGACCTGTCGTGAGGATGTGAGATGGCTCGATTACTGGCTTTCGCGCGAGCAGCCCCCATTGGGAAAGCCTCGCGTCCTTACCTCCAGTTCTTCCACCTCAATCTCTAAACAACCACCGCGACTAGCTGATTCAACTTGCGAGAGTCGCCTAGCTTTCGCGCGAAAGCGCAAAAAATAGCAGGTTTCTGTAGAAGAAATCGGGGAATCGGACTATCTTTAGGTAAATAGGCCTGTATTTTATCGGTGAGTGGTGAGCTTTTATGGAGTCACCATAGCGCCGCAATTGAAATCGTTTATTCTTAGAAGAATGGGAAAAGAAGTGTCTTTACCAAAGCGGAAGGTCAAATCGTCTGTGAATCGACAAGTCAAAGCAGGGTTAAGCGCAGTAAAGGATTTTCTCGCCGGCCGCTCGGCCGAGGCGCAGGTTGCTGCCACGGAGGATAAAGCCACACGAGAAGTTGTTGCCGCGGAACTTCTGGCGGCAATGTCTGGCCGCAGCGCGGAAGTGGCTGCCGGCGAGAATGCCGCGGGAGCCTCCAGCAGCGATACGCAGGAAATCCCAGGCAGCGATATTTCAGGCGCAAAAGATGCCAGTCACGGTAACGCTCAACAGCCTGAGGCCTACGTTGAACCGATTATTGGCGCCGAGGTTGAAGGGACACCCGGGGAACAAGCGCAAGCTGAAACGCAAGGGAAGAGGAACAGGAGCGAGCGCGGCAACTTTTCCTTGAACACGGTTACTTTGACGAAGCGGTACAGGATCTAGGCGCTGCAAATTCTCCGGCTCAACGCGCGGCCGCAGCTCGCGCCCTCGGACTGTTTGGCAGCCAGCGGGGAACCGCGCATCTCATTGCGGCGATGTTTGATGACGATGCCGCGGTGCGTAGCGCAGCGGAGGAGGCAATAAATCAGATAGGCGACCCGACAGTGGCTAACGTTCCTAGTGATGCGGCGTCGAACGACAAGATCGGTTTGGAAAATAGCGCAACTGCGTCAACCACCGATGTCGCAGTTGGTCGAGACGCCGGCGGCCATAGTAAACCAGTGGAAGCTGCGCCTCGAACTAAAGCAGGCCGGAAAACTAAAACTCCAGTTCAGCAATCGGTTGTCGATCCAACTACTCCTCTCGATCTTGCCGCCTCAAGCGAAGAGGAACAATTGCTTCTGGAAGAACACGCCCTAAGGGAGACAGTAAACCAGCTCGCACTTCAGTTACTCGAAACGGCGGCGGTCCGTATGGAGTCGGAAAAAGAGATCCACTCGAGGATTGAGCGGGAAGCGAAGTTGAGAGCTGAAGCGGCCGCGCGGCGTAGTGAAGAAGAGAAACTCCGGAAGCGAGCCCACGAAGAAGCGGAGCGTCGCCGGGCTGAGGAGCGAGAGGCCGTGGCGGTCGAGCAAGAGGCTCGCGTACGCGCCGAATCAGAGGTACACCGCCTGGCGGATGAGGAAACGAACCTTCGGCTCAAAGCCGCTGGGCTCCGGCTGGCCGCCGAAGAGCTCGCGCGCCGGCGAGCAGAGATGGAAACCGAGCGCAGAGAGGCTGCGGAGATGGCCCGGCACGCTGAAGCATTGCGCGCGCGCGATGACACGAAGGCGCGTCACGAAGCGGAAGTCGATCGCTTGCGTAGCGAAGAGGAGGCTTTGCACACGGCGACGGAGGAGGTTGCGTTACGTCAGGGTCATGTTAAAGCCGCGCGCGAGGAGGCGACCAGCGAGATGAAGCGGCTGGAGGAAGAACGTGCGGCCTTGGAAGCAGCACGACGCACTGAAGCGGAGCGACTGCGCCGTGAAGCGGAAGAGAAGAACCGAGAGGCAGAAGAGCAATTGCTGCTAAAACTGGAAGAGCTGCGGCATTCGGGTGAAGAAGTTGCCGCCCGTCGCGCCCAAGTGGAGGCTGCGCGCGAGAAGGCTGACGCGGAGGCGGAACGACTCTTAGAGGCACAAGCACGCATGCAAGCTGCGGAGGAAGCTCGTGCTCAGGCCGAGGCAGAGCGTGCGCGGCTTGAAGCGGAGATCAATGAGCGAGTTGAAACACAGTTGCGACTACTAGAACAGACTCGTCGCCGAGCGCAGGAAGAACAGGAGCGTCTGCAAGAGGAAACTCACCGCCAGGCCGAGGCTGAACAAAAGCGTCTCGCGGAATTGGAGGTCATAAGGACCAAGGCGGAAGTAGAGTCGAAGCAGCGGGCCGAGAAGGAGCGGGAGCTGTTCAGTCAAGTGGATAGTTTGCGAATCGCCGATGCAGAGACGCGCAAACGAATCGAAGATGCCGAAGTGCGCCGGCGCACGGCAGAAGACGCATATCGTCTAGTTGCCGAGAAAGTCCAGCGTGTCGAGGCAGAGGCCCACGCTCGCGCAAAAGAAGAGGAACAGATGCTGGCAAAGCTGGAGGCAGAACGCCGCAATGTCGCTGTCGAGGCACAATCGAGGGCTGCCCAGGAAAAGCGTATAAGAGAAGAGATCGAAATGTTTCAAAGACTCGAAGAGCAGGAGAGGCCTCGAGTCGAGGAAGCGATTCTGCAACGATCGGAAGCTGAAGCTCGTTTGCAGGAGCGCCAGGATCGCCTTAAGGCAGAGGAAGAAGCTCGAGTCAGCGCGGCAGAACAACTGAATGTGGTTGGGCAGCATCGGGACAGTTCGGCGGAACCATCTGGCGTGACTGCCTGGCAGGAACAGGCGACTGAGAGACCAACTCCAACAATGTCGCCAGCAGGCGAAACCTCCCGCGCCTTTACTGGCGCTTCGCCCGGTAGTCCGTCTGCGGGCGCGATTTCCACTGACTACCTTGACCGTGTCGAGAATGTTGAAACAGTCGCAGCCGCAGAAGTGGCTCCCCCCATTGTCGCCTACCTCAACAGTGTCGATCCATACAAGCGCGCTGCCGCCGTGGCCGAGTTGGCGCGCTCAGGCTCAAAAGACGCATTCAGTCTGATCGTCACTTGTTTTGACGACCACTCGCCCCATGTTCGCAATGCCGCCGCGCGCGCATTTCGCAAGCTCGAACCTAATCGCACGGTCGACTTGTTTAATCGAGCACTGGAAGAGGGTTCCGCTGACCGGCGTCGAAATATTGGCGCCGCAATAGCTGCTTCGGGGCTGGCGACCGAGGCCATTGACAACCTTGTCAGTGAGAATCGTGAGGACACTTACAATGCCCTTTCCATACTTTTTGTGATGGCGAAGACTGGCGAAGTCCATCCGCTCGTTCAGGCTATCGAAGGGCACGAGAGCGTTCAGGTTCGGATGGCGGCGATTAAGCTTTTAACGCTCACTGGTCAGTCGGATATTGCCAACACAGCGGCGAAGCGGCGATTGGAAGGGCCTTTACCAGAGAGTACAATTACCGGAGCTGAAGTTCCACGATAGCGATCCCACCGGGGGCGATGCTCACAGTAATGCCGTCCGATGTTCCTGTTTGTTTCTTTATCTCCAGGCTTCGATCTGAGAGCCACTCTTGAGCGCGGGCTACATTCGCCCCGCGCAAGCTAATCCCTGCAGTTACATACGCGGCGCGATCGACCTGCGCCAGGCCTTGTTGAGGTTTGAAGACGCCGTTGTTGTTGAAGAGCGTCACCACCCAGCCATTGTCCTTCCGGTTGACGAGGTACTCGACATCGCCGTTAACCTCAATAGGAGTGGCGTCGGCGAAAACGTGCGCAAGCATGTGCGCGGCGAAAGGTGTGATGCGCTCGTCTTCGCCTAGCAGATCGGGCACGGCAGAAAAGACGACGGTGCCTTTGCCGAGTTTGTTGACGGTTACGAGTGGATCGCCCGTGTCGGAAGTGATCAGCGACTGAGCGCCCTGCAGTTCCACTTTTTCATAACGAAACATTTGGCCGCTCAAGTTTTGCGCAACCTCGCCGGGTGAAAGACAACGTGCGTTGTCCGCTTCGGCAGTCACGCCCATCAACCGCAAGCCCAGCAGGTCTGCCGGGATGCCTTTGATCTGCGCGGAATTGAGTAGGACGGTGCCGCCCGATTTCACGTAATCGATGAGTCGTTGAATCCATTGCGGAGACCAGTCGATGTGGCCGCCAACGATGACGGCGCGATAGGGATCTAAAATCGGGGAATGGGGAACGGGCAAAGGGGAAGACGCGGAGACGCGAGAACGTGGCGCCGAGGAGACGGCGGCACGACGAGACGCGGGAGCGGCGCCGTTGCCCACCGTCCCAATTGAATCGGGCTGACTGGCAGACGACGCTGCGTCCTGGTTACTGCCCTCGTATTCCCACTCATTATTCTTGCTCGCCTTCTTTTGGTTGGCGCCGGCGGCACTCATTGCAGGCAGGCTGCCTGCGGTCCCAGCACTACCACGACTTTGAACGTTGGACTCCGGACTTTGGACTCCGGACTTTGGACTTGGGACATCGGCCGCAACCAACACATCGAAGATGTCACCGAAGACGCCGTTAA
>JBGPYG010000401.1:0-3356 GCA_041493085.1 Pyrinomonadaceae bacterium
ACGCGTCGCGCAAAAGGTGCTCAACCAAATCATGTCGGCCGGGGTTAAGGCCGTCCTAAACTTTGCTCCGGCGTCGCTGCATGCGCGGCTCGATGTGAAAGTTAAGACCGTTGACTTAACGACGTCTTTGGAATCGCTTTCTTACTACCTCGCGCGCCCGCAGGTGAGTGCGGTGACAAACCACAGGGGCAAGTCGCAAACAGAAGAACTAAGCGAGATCGAACACGAATTGTAACCGGCAATCGGCGACGATATGGACGAGCGAAATGGATGAGCAGACTGCACGGCGTGAAATAGTAAACATTGGCCGCTTGTTGTATGAGCGCAGTTACGTTGTCTCCTCAGACGGCAACGTTAGCGTGCGCCTCGATGACGGCCGCATAGTCGCGACGCCGACGATGATCTGCAAGGGTCGCATGACCGAAGATTGCCTGGCTGTGACCGATGCGGCAGGGAAGCCACTGGGCAATCGAAAGCCTTCAAGCGAGCTGGCGATGCACCTTCTGATTTATCAGGAACGCCCGGACGTCATGGCAGTTTGTCACGCGCATCCGCCGCACGGCACTGCCTTCGCAGTTGCCGGACTCGCAATCGATCAGCCGATTCTCTCGGAAGTTATTCTTACGCTTGGATGTGTGCCGCTTGCTGCTTACGGTACTCCGTCGACCGACGAGTTAACTGAAGCAATGCGGCCACTGGTGACACATCACAACGCGCTGCTGATGGCCAATCACGGCGCGGTGGCTTACGGAGCTGATTTGTGGCAGGCATTCGATCGGTTGGAAACGCTGGAGCACACGGCGCGCATCGCAATACTCGCCCGCATCCTCGGCGGCTCAAAAAATTTGCCCGCGGACGCAATCGAAAAACTAATAAACGTGCGCGAGGCAGCGGGCTATCTCGGCGAAGGCGCGCGGTGCCAGGCCTGTGGTTATCTACATGAGACTCAGATGGCGTGTCCGAGCGGGGATCGGCCGGCGCCGTCAACTTGCGCCGACCGACCTTCAACTAACGGTTCCGGAAAGATTACGCTAACAAGAGAAGAGCTCGTCGAGCTTTTGACGCAGGCGGTGCACACAAGCGGTAACATTTGGTAAATAGTGAATGGTGAATGGTAAATGGTGGGAAAGTCGTCTACTATTTACCATTCACGATTTACCATTTACCGATTACAGGAGCAACTGAATGCAAGAAGCACTCGGCATGGTTGAAACCAAAGGTCTGGTCGCGATGATTGAAGCGGCCGATGCGATGGTGAAGGCCGCAAACGTTACTTTGATTGGGTACGAAAAAATTGGCGCGGGATTCGTGACGGCGATTGTGCGCGGAGATGTTGCGGCGGTGAAGGCAGCGACAGATGCAGGGGCCGCCGCCGCTCGACGCGTCGGTGAGCTTGTCAGCGTCCACGTGATACCGCGTCCGCATGGCAGCGTGGACGACGCACTTCCAATCGGTAACCGCGGCTAGCATGATCATCGCGCGCATTCTGGGAACCGTCGTCTCATCGCAGAAAGACGAACGCCTCCTTGGGAAAAAGCTGCTCATCGTTCGTCCTGTAAACGTCGATGGCAGCGATACAACGGGTTATGTTGTCGCCGTTGACACGGTCGGCGCGGGCTACCATGAGCGAGTGTTGGTCGTGGCCGGCTCAAGCGCGCGGCTGGCCCAGGGAATGAAAGACGTCCCCGTTGATGCGGCCATCGTCGGCGTGATTGATACAGTGGATATCACGAAGGACGTGTGACCGGTGAGTTGGCTAAATTTCATCCGCTAAACACCCCTCCGCTACCTGGGAAGGAAACTTCATGAGTAACGAAGAGATGAACAAGAAGATGGAATTCATTGTCGAGCAGCAGGCTAAGTTTGCTGCCGAGATTGAAATCATGCGTGAAGTTCAAGCAGCAGACGCTAAGCTGTTGAAAGAGCAAGACCGCAAACTATCGGATGCGGTGATAGCCGTGGTGGATATCGTTGGAAGCCTGGCACGAGCGCAGACGGGCGCTGATGACAGGATCAATTTGCTAGCGGACGATTTCAGTCGGCTGGCGCAGGCACAGGCGCGCACTGAGGCGAGCCTGAGCATTCTTATCAACGTTGTCGAACGGCACATCAGCGGAAATGGCGGTTCAGAGAGTCACGCGTAAGCGACTATGCAACTGGCTCGCGTTATCGGAACGGTGGTGGCAACCGTCAAGAACGACTCGCTCAAGGGCCGCAAGCTTCTGGTCGTGCAAACTCTAAACAAAGATCTCGAGCCATTCGGCAAGCCAATGGTGGCGGTTGATTCGGTTGGCGCCGGAGTTGGTGAGTTGGTGTTCTGGTGTCGCGGGAAGGAAGCGAGCTTTCCTTTCAAAAGGGAAGACACGCCCACTGATTGCACGATCATCGCCATCGTCGACTCGGATGCGCATGTGACACAAGGCTGATCCTGGGACCGCGCGCGTCTCGCCCGCAATGCCGAGGCACAGCCTCAGCGGTTTGAATGGCAATTGCCGGAAAGGCTGAGCCTTTCCGCACATCGAGCGGCGGAGCCGCGCTGGAAGACAGAATGATTCTCGCCCGAGTCCTCGGAAACATTGTCGCTACCAGGAAGAATCACCGTTACGACAATGCAAGCATAATGCTCTGTCAACAGGTGACTCCGGAAGGCGACGAAACTGCCACGACAGTAATCGCCCTCAACACGGTTGATGCGGGCGTTGGCGATACGGTCTTGATTGTGCAGGAAGGTTGGAGCGCGTCGACTGCCTCGACGGGAAAACCGGGCGCAGCGATCGATTCAGCAATAGTCGGCGTTGTGGATTACGTCGATTTGCTGAAAGACGAATAGTTAAGACAGACATTCGTGTCTGTCCAGATGTCAGTACCACCTGCGTTAGCGGGTGGATCAGAATTTGGAAAACCAAGACAGACAAGAATGTCTGACCCACCTATGAGCACGGAACCAGATCACGCGCGGGAGATTGCGGAACGAATTGCTCGCCGCGTATCCGGTCCTAATCCCTCTCGGCCCAACCGCGCTCAGTCTTCACCGCACGTTCACGCCAAACCCGAAGTCGCATCAGAACTCGCTGCCGTTCGTGCCGGCCTCACCGAACTCCAAAGAAAGATTGCCCAACTTGAAGCGAAGGTAAGTTCGGAATCAATGGACAGTCCGGTAAATTTAAGTTTGTCGAACACCGCGCGTTCGCTGGCGAACACGGCGCGTCCAGTGCCTTTAACCCACTCGCCCTGGCTCGTCGGCGTCAATGCCGGCGTTTCCCATCCCAGTCAGGAAAAATTTGGTGTGGCAGAAGCAGTCGTCTCGGAGCTCGTGGACTATTTTGAGAAAGAGAAGACCTGTAGCGTGGAACCCG
>JBGPYG010000406.1:0-3239 GCA_041493085.1 Pyrinomonadaceae bacterium
AACACGCCCTTTACCGTGCGCGGCGCTGACACCGCGCCAGTTCGCCTGACGGTTAATGGAACCAATGTGATCAGCTCAGGCGTCGAGAAGAGCGGTGCGGCTGGTTCAACTGTTTACGAGCAAGCGCTCTTTGGGCAACCGTTTTTTATCCAGGGTGATTGGGACAAGGTTGAAGGTTCGGGTGAAAGTAGAAATATCACTGCCTTCCTCCCGCGCGGAGTCACCGCGGAGGAGAAGAAACAGGCAGAGGCGTTAGTAAATCTCGCGGCTAACGCACGAACTTATTACTCCAGTCTGCTGGGGCCCGCACCGGATCTTGCAATTCGAATAGTCGCCGTGAGACGCGGCTCGGGCTTCAGCGATGGGGGAACAATTCTCATCGAACCGGGTGCGTTACGCAGGGCGAAAGTGGATTCGGCAACAGCGTTGTTGATTTCAGAAGCCGTTTCCCGGCTCTGGATTGGAGGCCAAACTCCGGTACGAGGCGAGGGTGGCGGACTCTTGCGGGAGGCTTTACCGAGGTTCCTGGCGTCGCAGTTTTTTGAAAAGCAATTTGGCCGCGAAGCTGCCAGGGGGGAGATATTACGAGAGCGACTCGCCTACAGCACCGTTGCCAGGAAGGATGGGCCGCTAGCACGCGTGACCCCGCTGGATGGCACTTACTACAGCTCTGTTGCGAACAAGGGCGCGATGGTTTGGCGTCTGGTCGAAAACAGTTTGGGCCGTGACGCATTCATAAACACCCTGCGCGACCAACTGCAAGCAGGGAAGGGGAACGCCGCTGGGATTACTCTTGCAGGGTTGCGAACGGCTTTGGCCCAGCGCGGCGGTGAAAGAGTAAAGACACTCCTCGATCAACAGCTCGATCAAGTGACTGATTTGGATCTGATGATTGGCGCACCTCAACAACGAGGCGGCGAATGGGTTGCCGCCCTGAGAAACCTGGGCTCGACTGACGCGCTGACGACTGTCAGAGCGACAACGGCTAGCGGTGAACAGCTTTCAGTAGAGGTAACGGTGCCCGCACGCAATTTCGGCGAAGCGGTGTTCAAGACTCCCGCGAAGCTGGTGCGCTTGGAGATTGATCCCGAGAAGCTCTACCCGCAGTTAGACTATGCAAACGACACGTCACCGCGCGCTCGCGATCTCCAGGAAGCCTTAGGTGAAGCGACTCGGCAATTTGGGGCTCAGGACAACGTTAAGGCTGAGGCAATCGCTCGCGAGATACTCGGCCTCGCTCCGAACATGCAGGAAGCGCGCATCATTCTTGCGCGAGCGTTGCTCGGCCAGAATAGGATCGACGAAGCAGAAAAGCTTTTTCGGGCAGCGCTTGACGAAACGCTGCCGACGTCCACGGCGCTTGCTTGGGGCAATATCGGACTCGGCGAGATTAGTTTGCGGAAAGGGCAGGCTGCAGAAGCTGCGAGGCGGTTCAACGATGCCGTGCGGGCCGATGCCGAATATGCTTCGTCGCTGGCAGCTCGGGCGGGCCGCATCAAGGCTGAAACAGCGGCCAACACTTTGCAGGTCGACCCCGCAGTTCGCGCTTTCATCACGCAACTGGATCAGGCAATCGTTAGTGGCAAGAAAACGGAGCTGGACTCGCGCGTTGTGTCAGGCGAGCTGGTAAGGTTTATCAATGGCGTCGTAGGCACGCAACCCGAGATATGGCAAACGCGGGTCTTGCGCACCGAACAGTTAGACGCGAATCTGGTAGCCGCCGACGTCAGCCTCGACACTAAGGAGTTGGGCCGGCAACGTGCCGGCACGGCTGTTTTGCTTCTTGCTCGCGCGGGCGGTAGCTGGAAGCTTCTTGGGATAGATCTTTTTGAGGTGAACTAGGATTCGTAAAAAGTAGGACAGACATCTGTCATTGCTGTTGTCGCTACGGCGAGGAAACGGCAAAGGTAGATTTTCCATTTTCCATTTCTCAATTGTCATTTGCCATTTCAAGACCGCTCGGCCGTGGGCTAAATGACAAATGAGGAATGGAAAATGGAAAATGGAAAATCTCTATTTCAGTCCGCTGAAACATGGAAGATCTCTCCTCAATCGAACGCCGCGCCTCGCACATCAAGCTGCTATTGATGGATTGCGACGGTGTGCTCACTGACGGACGCTTGTGGCTACTCGAACCTGGCGACGAGCACAAGAGCTTCAACACGCACGATGGACTTGGTCTGAGCTTGTTGCACCGCGCCGGACTCAAGTCGGGAATCATCTCAGGTCGCACTTCGCATGCCGTTAACCGGCGCGCGGGCGAATTGGGAATTGAATTTGTGCGACAAGGTGACCCGCACAAAATCGAAGCCTTCGAACAAGTGCTAGGACAAGCAGGTGTGGATGAAAATGAAGTTGCCTTTGTCGGCGACGATCTGACGGACATTCCGATTATGCGGCGGGCGGAATTTGCGGTTGCGGTCGCGGATGCCGTCGAGGAAACTCGTTCCGTGGCGCATTATGTTACCCGAGCAAAAGGTGGCCACGGCGCGGTGCGCGAAGTAATCGAGATTATTCTAAAGTCGCAGGGGCGCTGGGCGGAAGTAACGGAAAGGTACTTAAAGGAGGGCATAAGGTAGTAAACAGTAAACAGTAAACAGCAGACAGTAGACAGTGGGCAGCGGGCAGTGCAGAATATCTAAGACCAAAGACCAAAGACCAAAGTACAAAGCACCAAGTTCAAAGTACAAAGATCAATCCCTCGCTAGAGCGGGCGTAACTCAATGGTAGAGTGTCGGCTTCCCAAGCCGGATGTTGCGGGTTCGATCCCCGTCGCCCGCTCCAAATTTTCAACTCGCTAACGTTCTCGATTCCAACGTTTGCACGCTGGCTGGTAAAGAGAGAACGGAATAAACGCTGGGCGTACGATAATCGCAATTATGTTCCGGCGCATGCGGCGTGACATCGTTATTTGATGGCGCGACCCATGACTGACCAGGACATAATGCCCGATTATCGGATGACCGTCCGATTGTCCACCAAGCTCCATCTAGGCCGGTCGTATTGACGAAATACCGGTTCCACCCTACGATCAGCCTCTCGACCTCCACCCTGGAATGCGGTTAGTTCTTGCACAAGCGTTCAAAGCTATGAGAAGACTTCTAAGCTCTCCGCCTATCAGAAAATTTAAGCATTTCGGCCTGCTTTTAGCCATCTGTTTGCACTCTGTGGGCGCTGTCACAGCTCAAGAGAGTGACGTGCCTGATTTGGTCGAGCGGGTTAAGCCCGCGGTTGTTTAC
>JBGPYG010000222.1:0-6549 GCA_041493085.1 Pyrinomonadaceae bacterium
AATCACACATCTCAATCGCCTCGACATGCGCGAACGGCCGGCAGGCCAGCCCATCATGCATCAGAAATGGGGCAAGCTTCTCTTCATGCACTGGCGCATCGATGAGAAATTGCTGCGCCCGTTAATCCCAGCTCAGCTCAACATCGACACCTTCGATGGCTCGGCTTGGATAGGCGTCGTTCCTTTCACCATGTGGGGCATTCGCGCTTCGTTTCTGCCGCGCATTCCGGGCACCAGCGCCTTTCATGAACTGAACGTGCGCACTTACGTCCATCACCGGGGCGTCCCCAGCGTTTGGTTTCTTTCGCTTGATGCGGCAAACAAACTCGCAGTGTGGGGAGCGCGCAAGTTTTATTGCCTGCCCTACTTTAATGCGCAGATGTCGTTGGATCAGACTGGAAATACCATTCGCTATTCGTCGTCACGCAGTGATCGTCGCGGAACACCCGCGCAACTTCAGGCAAGCTGGATCATCGGCGAGCCTTTGCCGCGGCCCTCCGGCTCAGTGTCCGACTCGCTGCAATTCTTTCTTACTGAGCGCTACTGCCTCGATACTGAAGACGACGGCCAGCTCTACCGCGCGCGCATTCACCACAATCCCTGGCCGTTGCGAAAGGCTGAACTGGTTTCGCTCAACTCAAGCATGATCGAATCGCAAGGCTTGCCCACACCGGAAGGCGATCCGTTGCTGCATTACTGCGAAGAGATTCGCGTCGACATCTGGCCGTTGCGGAGAGTTTGAGGCAAGCGTTACGCCGAAGGCCTTCGGCGTAGTTACTCGCAACCTCCAAAACTGTGACTCATTCAGCCTTCTCAAGCGGCGGGACAACGGCCACGAAGTCTTCAGCAAAGCGCCAAGCATACTGCGTGAGTAGTTCCTCTACGCGTTCCAATTTCTTAGAGCGCACAATCAAACCGGCATGATGCCGCTTCTTCACGCGGTAAACGATCTCCGGGTCGTCATAAGCAGAAGTGTCCGGATTCTCCTGCTTCGAAAGAGACAGAACGATGCCGGCATATTCGTTTCGCGGTGGCTTGAGTTTGATGCTGCCGGGCCCTCCCTGACGGTCGGGCTTCTGCCCTGCTCCTGCCGACTGCTCCTGCCGTCTCGTACCAAGCCCTCCCTGACGGTCGGGCTTCTGAACTTCCATCCGCGCCCACTCGCGCCACAAGTTGAGGCCCGAGGCTGCTTCCAACACGTCGGCAATGTAAGCGCCGCCGACGCGCGCGGCGATCTCCAGAAAATAGAACTGGCCATCGGCATCGCTCTTGATGAATTCTGCATGTGCGGCACCGCGCTCAAGCTTCAGCGCCTTGATCAACTGGCGATTGATTGCAAAAAGCTTCTTCTCGTTTTCGGATCGATGGGCGACTGTACGCGAGACGTAGGCGCCGCCGCCATGAGCAACTTCTAAAGGCGGGCGTCCATACCGATTCGCTCCGGCAAAGACGACACGAAGGTTGTTGACGATGGAGTCGACGTGAAACACCTCGCCGGAAATGAACTGCGCCAACAAATAGTAAGACGCGCGCTCGCGCAGGTTTTCGCGCTCGTTCATTTCACCAATGATGCGCCAAACTTCTGCTGCCTCTTCTACCTTCCGAATTCCGATGGCGGAAACATCGGACCGCGGCTTGATAATCCAGGGCGGCGGCACGCGC
The DNA here is from genome assembly GCA_041493085.1 of Pyrinomonadaceae bacterium. Taxonomy (GTDB): domain Bacteria; phylum Acidobacteriota; class Blastocatellia; order Pyrinomonadales; family Pyrinomonadaceae; genus PSRF01. The sequence goes on from JBGPYG010000222.1 coordinate 1,663, forward strand.
TCCATAAAATCCCGCACTTCGTCCGGATTAATCAACGGGACAAACTCAGGAAGCACGACTCCCGCGGCTTTGGCAGCTTCAGCCATCCTAAACTTGTCGCGAAAGGTTTTCGCCGTTGAGCTGCTCATGCCGGGAAGGCAGAAGTGTTCCCGAATCAAGGCCGCGGTCATTACGTCAAACTCCTCGAGCGCCACCACACGATCCGGTTTCACCTTCCGCGCGATAAAAGCAGTCAGGTCGATCATGAGCGCCGGACCGGCATCGTTGGGCACCGCGATCAGATCATCGAGGCTGTCATGCGGCCAGTCTTCGTGCAGCATTTTTTCTTTGGTGATCAGAATAACGTTACAACCGAGGCGCTTACACTCGCGAATAAAGTCGCCGCCTTTGAAGTAGGTGGCGAGACAGATGATGTTGAGTGGGCGAGCTTCGGGCATGTGTTTTTTCTTGGCGGCTGGACGCGTGCCACGGATGGCCTAATATAATCCTTTTCCAGAAGCGGGGTCACCTGATAAGGTAAGCGCCTACATGAGTCTCGTATTTTGCGGCTGTGCCGCCTGATGTGCGGAAGGGCTCTGCCCTTCCGGGAACATCCACAAAGTTTTTATTAGGCTACGCCTCATGACTCGCGGGGCGTAGCCCCGCAAAAGATTAAGGATTGCCAGTCCGGAAGGGCCAAGCCCTTCCGCACATCAGGCGGCACAGCCGCAAAGCGCAAACTGTTAGTTTGCGTTACCACCTAACCATGATCTTCCGCGGACCTTTTCCAGAAGTCGCCATACCCGAAGTTTCGATAACGTCATTCGTGTTCCAGAATGCCAAGGAGCGCGGCGATAAGCCTGCGCTGATCGACGGACCGAGCGGTCGCGTCCTTACCTACTCGGAACTCAGCGAAGCCATTGCGCGCGCCGCTGCCAGCCTCGCGAAACGCGGGTTTAAGAAAGGCGAAGTCTTTGGAATTCTCAGTCCGAATGTGCCGGAGTATGCAATCGTCTTCCACGCGGTCGCGTCTCTTGGTGGCATCAATTCACCAGTCAACCCGTTATACACCGAGTACGAAATCGCCCACCAACTAAAAGATGCGGGCGCGCGTTTCCTGGTTACTGTCCCTCAGTATCTTGAGAAAGCCGCCAAAGCAGCACGCGAAGCCAACATCGAGGAGTTGTTTGTTTTTGAGAACGCTGGTGAAACTGGTAGCGAACTTAACGGCGTTACTCCTTTCTCTTCGTTGCTGGAGAGCGACGGAGACTTTCCCGAGGTCACCATAAATCCGCGCGAAGACCTGGTAGCCCTTCCCTATTCCAGCGGCACGACCGGACTGCCAAAAGGCGTTATGCTTACCCACTACAATCTGGTCGCCAACATGTGCCAGATGGAAGGTCTCGACTACTTCACTGACTCCGACACGTTGATTTGCGTGTTGCCGCTGTTCCACATCTACGGTCTGGTCGTCGTCTTGAACATGGGTCTTTACCAGGGCGCAACTATCGTCACGATGCCGCGCTTTGAGCTCGAGGCTTTCCTGCAATTACTTCAGGATCATCGCGTGACGCTGGCGCACCTGGTGCCTCCGATCGTGCTCGCGCTTAGCAAAAACCCGCTGGTCGACAAATACAAATTGCCGAAGCTGAAAACGATCTTCTGCGGCGCCGCGCCCCTCGATGAAAACCTGACGCGCGCTTGCATGCAACGGCTCGATTGCGAGATTCGCCAGGGATATGGAATGACGGAGACGAGTCCGGTCACGCATTCTTCACCTGCTGATCCGTCGCAAGTAAAGTTTGGCTCGGTGGGTGTTCCCGCCCCCAACACTGAATGCAAGGTGGTTGATCTGGAAACCGGCGCGTTGCTTGGGCCCAACAAGGAAGGCGAAGTCTGCGTTCGCGGTCCGCAGGTAATGAAGGGTTATTTGAATCGCCCAGAGGCGACCGCGGCTACAATCGATGCGGAGCAGTGGTTGCACACGGGAGACATTGGCTACGCGGACGAAGACGGACACTTCTACATCGTCGATCGCGCCAAGGAGCTAATCAAGTACAAGGGTTTCCAGGTGCCGCCGGCTGAATTGGAGGCATTGTTGTTGACCCATCCGTGCGTTGCGGATGCGGCCGTCATTCCCTGTCCGGACGATGAGGCGGGAGAAGTGCCGAAGGCTTTCGTGGTCTTAAAAGGAGAAGCGACAGCGAAAGAGCTCATGAGCTTTGTCGCCGAACGTGTGGCCCCATACAAAAAGATACGGATGCTTGAGTTCATCGATAAAATTCCCAAGTCTGCATCGGGAAAAATATTGCGCCGGCTATTGGTGCAAACAGATCGAGAAAGGAAGAAAGCTTAATGTCACCTGAAGTTGTCTCGAAAGTAGCCAAAGCATACTTTGCCGCCATCCGAGCGATGGATCAGCAGGCCTGGGTTAACACCTTCGCTGAAAACGCGGTCAGTCATGATCCGGTTGGCGCGCCACCGATAATAGGCCATCAGAAGCTCGGTGAGTTTTTCCAGTCGATTACGGCTGCCTTCAAGGAGGTCGGCTTAACTGAGGATGAAATGTTCATCGCCGGCAACGGCGCCGCCGTGAGATGGTCGGGACGCGGTATCAGCAAACAGGGGCGGAAGGTGCACTTTGAAGGCATCGACGTTTTCGAAGTGAATGAGGCAGGAAAGATCCAGACTTTGCACGCCTACTGGAACCCGGCGGAGATGGTGGCGCAGCTTTAGCCTTGAAATTAGGTGGAGTATAGTAAATCGATTTCTGAGCTATCCGCAGATTACGCAGAAGCAGCGAAACAGTAACTACTCTTGCCTCGGCACTGGATCTTTTCCATCAAGTTGTTCTTTCGTTTTCTGTGTAATCTGCGAAATCTGCGGATTGTTAAGGCATTTCAAAGGAGTATGCGGCCATGCAATCGTTAAGCGCTAAACTTTTCGCCATCGTCGTCTCGCTTATCCTGGGTCTTCTAACAATTGCGTCGGCGCAATCATCCGCCAGCACATCTGATTGGGAGACGCTGCGACCGGAAGGCGAGGAGTTTTCGGTGCTCATGCCCAAAGGTTCAACTTTTGAATCAAGCAAAGAGCCGTATCACAAGATGGAGTTGAACACGCGGATGTACATCTCCAGTCGCCCGACGGGTCCGGTCTTCGCGGTAGTTTCCTTGAGCGGCATCAAGTCAAACCCAGCGCTGTATACCGAGATGCAGCGAGTTAACTCCTACGTCGATGCTTTTAAGAATCTGTTTGCACCAAAAGTGCGCAAAGACGCAGTCGCAAAACTCACGCTCGTCGGCGAGAAGACTTTGCAGGGAAATGCCGGTCGCGAATATCGGATCACCATCGGCAATCTATCCGGAACTGCTCTCGTATGCGCCACCAGGAAGCGGTTCTATTCAATCGTCTACTTAAATACTAAAAAAGACGACACCATTCAGGAACAGTTTCTGAGTTCATTCGTGCTTCCTGACAAGATTGACGGACCTCCTGAAAGAGTTGCTTCTGAGATCCCTGTCAACGCGCCGCCTTCAGCCGCCGTCTCCGCGGCAGAAACGCTACCGGTGAAGCCGGCGGCCAACGACAACCCAGATCCAAAACAAGACGAGCCGGACAATACTCGTCGTGCTACTACTGAGCCGGGACGAGCGCCTATTTCGGGCGGAGTGTTGAATGGCAAAGCTATCAGTCTGCCTGCACCCGAGTATCCAGCTATCGCAAAACAAGCGAAAGCCTCAGGAGCAGTCGCCGTACAAGTCACTATTGATGAAAACGGCTTTGTTATTTCGGCCCGCGCCGTGTCTGGTCACCCACTGCTTCAGGCGGCGTCGGTTGCCGCGGCTCGGCAAGCGAGGTTTTCGCCTACTCTGTTGCTGGGTGAGCCGGTAAAGGTGACTGGAGTCATCATTTACAATTTTGGCGAGCCACTCAACTAAGTCTGCGTTTACACTCAAGTGCTTATCAGAACCGGGAGCAGTAGCGACCGGGTCGAGCGACAAGCGGCTCTTTTGAAATGGAAACAGACCCGGTCGCTACCGCTTCCGGTTCTGATTAAGACGCAAGCTAAAGCTTGTACTCTAAACTGCTCGTCCAGCCGACAGTAAGATCCGGAACTTCTTAGTACGTTGTCCTTATGAAGAAAGCTTTGCGGCGACTGGACTCCGTCCATAAAAAACTGCTTGACGCCGTCTCGACGCTTGAGCTGCAGCGTTATTCGCAGCGGCCCGCGGATGGTGAATGGAGTGTGGCCGAAATAGTTCATCACCTCTGTCTCGTCGAAGACCGCGTAATCAAGGAACTTGAAGGAGCTATCGGTCGCGCACCGCAGCGGGTCGGTTTCTTCCGCCGTCTGATTCCAACTTCAATCGTGTCCGTGCGGTTGATTCGGGTGAAAGCTCCAAAGGCTATGAACCCGTTGGACGCGCCCGCTAAGGATGTTGCCCTTGAGAACTATGACCGCACGAGAAACCGTCTGAAAGCACTTTGCGCCACGCACGGCAACGAGCGTTTCCGCAACCTCGTGTTCAAGCATGGTTTTTGGGCGAGATTGACGGCGTGGCAACTGTCTCATTTGTCGGTTATCACGAGCAGCGCCACTACAAACAGATTCGCGAAGTGCTGAGAAAGATTAACGCTGGACACTCATAACAGCGATCCTTGCAGCATCTCTGTAGGGACTACGAAAAGGAGGAACATGAGAAAAACATTTTCATTGCTGACTTTTGTGTTTTTGATCGTCGCCGCTTGCGGCCTTCAAACGGTCTCGGCGCAATTCCCCAAGCTACCAAAGATTCCAAAACCCAGCCAGCCGAAGCCGCAACCGACGCCAACCGAAACCACAGAGCCGACGCCGAGCAGTGAAACGGCGCAACCGCAGCCTGAAAGCCGCAATACGACCCAACA
>JBGPYG010000407.1:0-3237 GCA_041493085.1 Pyrinomonadaceae bacterium
GCGCGGATACCGTAATCAATCTAGCTGGCCAAAGTGTTAACTGTCGGTACACCGCGGAGAACCGCCGCACCATCATCGACTCACGTGTGAAATCAACGCGAGTTGTCGGGCAGGCCATTGCTCAGGCAAACAATCCTCCGCGCGTTTGGCTTCAGGCCAGCACGGCAACGCTCTATGCACACCGCTACGACGCGCCGAACGACGAAGCAACGGGAATCATCGACGGGACAATTCCCAACGGACCGAAGGCGCCGGACACCTGGCGCTTCAGTATCGATGTCGTGAAAAAGTGGGAACGCGAACTGAACGCGGCCGCAACGCCAAAGACGCGCAAGGTGCTGATGCGCTCGGCGATCGTGATGACTCCGGATGGAGGTGGTCCCTTTGACATGCTTTTGCGGCTGGTGCGGTTCGGACTTGGTGGTCGCTTCGGAGATGGCAAAGAGTATGTGTCCTGGATACATGACCAGGATTTTGTGGGAACGGTGGAGTGGTTAATTCAACATGAGGAACTCGAAGGACCGGTCAACCTCGCCGCACCGAACCCCTTACCCAACTCGGAGTTTATGCAAGCTCTGCGAAAAGCCTGGGGCATACCGTTCGGTCTGCCGGCGACAGAATGGATGTTGGAGCTGGGAGCATTCGTGCTTCGCAGCGAAACCGAACTTATGCTTAAAAGCCGTCGGGTTGTTCCGCGAAGACTCCTTCATTCGGGCTTCAGCTTTCAATTTCCGACCTGGGCCGAAGCGGCTCGCGATCTCTGCGCCAGATGGCGCGAGAATCGTCAGAAGCCTTGAATGGCAATGACCTTGAAAACCTCACGGCCACTATTTCAGAACAACCGGCGGCCCGCGATATTTCTGGCGGCCCCTGGTCCTTTACGGCCACTGGTGGTGTCTTAAATTCGAAGACCTCAAGCTAAGACACTACCCGGCCTACAGAAGTTGTTGGCAACCCTAACTGCTGGTGTTAGAATCCGAAACTTGCTTTATTGGGTTCACAGCTTGCGGCTCTTGCAGCGTGTTCGTTGATCGATTACTCAACTAAGTTACCATAGTCTGGAGGAGGCTTTTCCCCGATGGCTTCACCTCTCGTCGTGCTGACGGCTTCTTCAACTGAAGCCAGCGAGTGGCGCCACAGCGTCTGGCAGCAGATGATGTCCGCCGCCGTCCCCGTTAAGCTCAGCAATACAATTTTCAATAAGGTTTCGTTTGCGAACGAGTCGTGGCCGGACGGCCGGGCCAAGTATGTGCCCAACGGCCTGCGCATGGTCGAGACGTTGCTGCTGCGGGAATACCCGGAAGCGGACGTGGTCACTTGCTACTGCGATAATCTTGAGAAATTTATTGGTCCGGAGACGAAGGTGCTGGCCATTCACGCGCATAACCCGCTGGGCATCTCCTACGCGACCGACATTTACGCCAAGCTCTTTGGCGAAAACCTGACTCCGCTTAACGCGCATGAGTTTCTGAAGATTGTTACCCATCCAGTCATCAAGAAATATAACCCAAAGATTGTGGTGGGCGGCCCCGGCGCCTGGCAACTGGAAAAGGCAAACCGTCTTGACGAGTTTAAGATTGACTACTTGATCGATGGCGAGATCGAGCGCGTTTTCAACGATCTTTTCGCACGCATCATGCAGGGCGATCCCTCGCTGCCAAGAATCATCAAGGTTCCCAAGGACATGCAAGCAACCGTTGAAGAGATTCCGGTGGTCAGGCATCGTTCAACCTTCGGAGTGGTTGAGATCACGCGAGGTTGCGGACGCGGCTGCCAGTTCTGCGGACCGGCAACAAAGGTGGGGCGCTCGTTCCCGTTGGCACACATTCTCGAAAGCGTCAGGGTGAATGCCAGCGAAGGCGCGGACAGTGTCCTGCTCGCTTCCGAGGACATGTTTCTCTACGAGCAGTTGCCAAACTTCGAAACCAATGTGCCGGCTCTGGAGAAACTTTTCAAAGGCATCGTCAGCGTCCCCGGAATTGAACTCATGCAAACTTCGCACATCACGATGGCTCCGGTCGTCAAAGACCCGTCCATTATTGAGCGCCTGGCCCCTTTGATTGTTCCCTATTCTCACGTTCAGCATAAGAGCTCGACGCATCCGGACAAACGCGCCGCCGATCCGATCATCGGCCTGGAGACCGGCAGCGCCCGGCTCTTCGATACCTACATGAAAGGGAAGGCGTATCCCTACAAGTCTCATCAGTGGCGCGACGTCATTCTGAAAGGCATGGAAATTCTGAACCGGCATAACGTGTTTCCAATGTGCACCTTCATCCTTGGCCTGCCTGGCGAAACTAAGGAAGACACGAAGCAATCCCTCGATCTCCTTTATGATTTGCGCAATGCCAAGGGCACGTTTGTGCCAACTTTCTTTGTGCCGCTCGAAGACACGCGCATGCAGCAGAAGGCCAGCGCCAAGTTGATTGAGATGACCGACTTGCAGTGGGAGTTTTTCTTCACCTGCTGGAAATACAATCTCGAATTCTGGAAGGGCGGCGGTCGCGTGAATGCGAAGTTTTCACTGGGGGTGCCGATCTATTACAGCAAGATGGGTAAGCGGTTGTTCGGCGAAGTGATCAAGTATCCGATCGCGCGGTTTGCTGGCGTGCCGGATCGATTTACTCGCAAGCATCTCTATCTTGACTTCACCGGTCATAAGCGAAACTTCCACGGCATGCAGCCATTCGAAGGAGAGATTGTCCCTGGATTCAAAAACGTGCGCGAGAAGGGACTCAATCTGATCGACGCCAGCGAATTGCATCATCTCCAGCCTGCGCCTAGCGCAGCAGGAGCCGCTTCCGGCGACTAATCACAAACCAGGACTCGGTTCACATCTGGTGCTTAACAATCACGCTGGCGAGGCGGTCGGCGATGTCTCTCAATTCCAATATGGCTCTCAACGAGGCTGCGAAGCAGCCGGGCAGAGTGTTAGCCCCACGCGCAGCGAAGCGGAGCGTGGGGACTCAGCGTGTGAAAAAGATTTGAGCCTGCGAAGCTGGCGATAGAAAATCAACTCCATAGATGTGCTTCATCAAAGTTGAGGTGATGTGCATTTAGCAAAGCCTTGTATTGCTCTTCGAAAGACATCTTATGGTGATGCTTTTCCTGGTTGCGAATATAGAGCCGGACATGCTCGACTTGAGATTCACTTACGGTGAAAGCGCCATAACGGCTCTGCCAGGAAAACCGGCCTTTGGTTTGTCTTTTCGCCCAACCCGAAGAATTCGATTTCAA
>JBGPYG010000078.1:0-11349 GCA_041493085.1 Pyrinomonadaceae bacterium
ACCGGAAAGAAGCCCATCGTCGCTCCATACTCCGGCGACATGTTGGCGATCGTGGCGCGGTCCGTTACCGAAAGACTCGCAGCGCCGTCACCATGAAACTCAACAAACTTTCCGACGACTTTGGCTTTGCGCAGCATCTCCGTAACACGAAGCACAAGGTCAGTGGCGGTAACGCCTGCGCGCAAGCTGCCTGTCAGGTTCACGCCAACCACGTCAGGCGTCAGAAAGTAAACCGGCTGGCCCAACATCGCGGCCTCGGCTTCGATGCCACCAACGCCCCAGCCGACAATTCCCAAACCATTAATCATCGTGGTGTGTGAATCGGTACCGACCAGCGTGTCGGGATAGTAAAACTCGTTGCGGTCCCAAACGCTTTTGGCGAGGAACTCGAGGTTCACCTGGTGACAGATGCCGATACCAGGCGGAATCACGCCAAAGCCGTCGAAGGCCTGCGTGCCCCACTTCAGAAACTGGTAGCGCGAGTTGTTGCGCTTAAACTCCATCTCCATATTCTTCACAAACGCGTCTTTCGTGCTTGCGAAGTCAACCTGTACGGAGTGGTCGATTACGAGATCCACGGGAACGAGCGGCTCGATGACCTGAGTGTTCTTGTGTAAACGGGCAACTGCGGATCGCATGGCCGCCAGATCGACGAGCAAAGGCACACCGGTGAAGTCCTGAAGCAGTACGCGGGCCACCACGAAAGGAACTTCCTCGGTTCTTTCACCGTTGGGTTGCCAGTTAGCCAACGCACGAACGTCGTCTTCGGTGATCTTCTTGCCATCGCAATTACGTAGCACGGATTCCAAAACAATCCGAATGCTGACTGGAAGCTTCGAGATGGGGCCGATGCCTTCTTTTTCAAGCTGCGGCAGGGAGTAGAACTTACCGGAACGACCTGCGCCTACCGCAAATGTTTGGAGTGAATTGAACGGATTTTGTGGCATAGAGACCGATAATGGCTGTTCGTGATCAGCAAACGTTAACGGGCCGTAGCAGAAATCACGTAGAGAAAGTTTGCATGTTCAGTTAACAAAGTTAAGTGTAAAGTCCACGCTGCTTGATCGTCAAGGAAGCCTATCTTCGGGCCAATCAGATCACTCGCGAGGTTGTTGCTGAGCCTTCGGCCGTTTGTTATAGTCTTCCGCATCCCCCGCAGTTTTCTATCAACGTTCCAGGATCGAGAGCGTCGCCGCTGCTATTCAAAGCGGAGTCTAGATTCGCCGGAGTGTCCCAAGAGTTTGGATGGAGGAGAGCGTATATGCCAAAGAAACAGGCCGAAGACTTCGAGTACTTGAGCAATAATCCCGACTTCGTTCCTGATCCCGAGATCGAGGAGTTTATGGAGCAAGAGATTGCCCGGGCGCCGAAAGATCCCGAACAGCTCGCGCACAGGCTTCGGCATAACACCGCCGCCTCTCCAAAAGATGCGGGTGGCGATCTCGATGCTTCATGGGAAGATGTGAATGAGAGCGGGTCAGAATCCGTGGGCGGCGACAATCCCACCCCCGATCAATCAATGGTCGAGGAGAACGCCAATGCAGTGGGCGTAAATTTTGAGGACAACGAGGAGCTGGAGTTTATCGACAAGATCGAGCGGCGGGATCGCGATCGCTTTGAGTTGGACGAAGGTTCAAAAACCACCGAAGACATGCTTTAGATGTTTACCTATGGGTGACTTGCGACGTTCAATTTGAAACGGGCCTCTCTTTGGAGTGCGGTGACTTGTCACCGCTTTGGTCGGTTGCGACCTCTCGCAGCCTTTGTAGACTGAATTCGCTGCAAGGAAGCGGCGTCAAGCCGCCGCGGGCAAAAGCGGTGACAGGTCACCGCACTCCAAAGAGAGGCACGTCCTTGAAACTGAACCAGTACCTCAAATCCTGGTAACAATCGTCAGGGTAAACTGGAATTCAAAACTGCTTGCGGCTGTCGAGCAGAATAGTAACCGGCCCATCGTTTACCAGTTCCACCTGCATCAGGCTGCGAAAGCTGCCGCTGGCAACGTTCGTCAACAGTTTACGTACTTGCGCGATGAAGAATTCGTACAGCAGCCTTGCCACTTCCGGTTCTGCTGCCTCAAACCAGGAAGGACGAAGCCCGCGCCGCACATCGCCGCAAAGAGTGAACTGCGAAATCACGAGCATTCCACCCTCAATGTCCTTCACGGAGCGATTCATCTTTCCGTCGTCGTCATCGAAGATGCGCAGAGACACGATCTTCGAGGCCAGGTAATCAGCGTCAGCTTGCGAATCGTCGCGCGCTACACCTAACAAGACGACGAGACCCTGTTTGATCTCGCCGACGATTTCAGCCCCCACAGTAACTTTAGCGCGCGTGACGCGCTGCACGACGGCTCGCATTATTTCTTCGGAGGTTTGCTCGGCCTGATTTCTACACGACTGGGAAGGCTGCGTTCATCGTGGTGCAGCAGATCGATAACTACTCTGGCGATGTCGGCAGGTTGCAACTGCCAGGAGTTCTGGTCGCTCGGGCTATCGCCGCCAAATTCTGTGTTTACCGAACCAGGCATGATGTAACTGACCTTGATGCCAGAATGTCGCACCTCCTGCATCAGTGCTTCACTGAAGCCGTTCAGGCCAAACTTGGAGGCGTTATAGGCGGCCATTCGCGGATGCGGGTTGGCGCCGGCGAGGGAAGAAATGTTGATGATGTACCCGCCGCCACGCTTCTTCATAAGAGGGATAGCCTCATGGCAACAGTAGAAGACACCGAAGAGATTGGTCTCCAGCACCGCACGGAAATCTTCAGGCGACATTTCTTCAACGGACGCGAAGATTCCGATACCGGCATTATTGGCGAGAATGTCAACGCCGCCGAATTCCAATACCGTTAGTTCGAACAGAGACTTTACCTGGGCAGACTGACGAACGTCGCACACGATCCCGGTGACACGGCCCTTTTCCAAAGCCATTAAGGCACGAACGGTTTCATCGATCTCGTTGCGGCTGCGTGCGCTGACGCAAACATTGATACCCTCTCGCACCAAAGCTTCTGCGATGCCGCGGCCGATACCTTTAGTGCCACCGGTTACAATTGCAACTTTGCCGTTAAGATCCATAGCCAGATTCTGGGAGTGCGCCGGCAGAGCGAAGCGTCGACGGCGCTTTGAATGCATCACTGCGTCGAAAATCTACAGCCGTGTCAGGCCCTGCTTGCCACCGCACTCAAAATATTTGCTGGTAGTTCAATCTGAGATTCATCACCACCGAGACACAGAGAACACAGAGGCCACACAGAGAAATCAAAGTTCAGCTCAACTTTGCCTTCAGCCGCTCATTCACAACTTTCGGATTCGCTTTTCCCTTCGAGGCCTTCATCACCTGCCCCACGAAGAAGCCAAACAAGGTCTCCTTGCCTTCCCGGTAACTCGCGACTTGCTGCTGATTGGCGGACAGCACCTGATCAATCAGCGCATCGATCTCCGCCGTGTCGCTGAGTTGCACTAAACCCTGCTCAGCGATAATCATCGCGGCGCTCTTACCAGATTTGAACATCTCAACAAGCACTTCTTTCCCCTGCTTGCCGCTAATCTTTTCCTCGTCGACCAAACGCACGAGGGCGCCCAAGTCCTCTGCCGAAATCGGTGAGGAGCTGGCTAACGCGCCCGCGCCTTCCAGTTCGCGCAAGAGTTCGGAGCGTATCCAATTCCCTGCTGTGCGCGGATTCCCCGAAGCCTCGGCGGCCTTCTCGTAGTAGTCAGCCAGCGAACGTTCCGAAGTTAGTTGGGAAGCATCAGGAAACGAGAGTCCATACTGCGCCATGAACCTGCGCCGCCTGGCCTCCGGCAACTCCGGCATGCCGGCTTGCACTCGCTCAATAAACTCATCCGAAACGATTAGCGGTGGCAGATCAGGTTCCGGAAAGTAGCGGTAGTCATGCGCCTCCTCTTTCGAGCGCATCACGCGAGTTTCGCCGGCGCGTTCGTCCCAGAGTCGGGTTTCCTGTTGCAAGCGCCCTCCGGATTCGAGCACCGCAATCTGCCGGCTAATTTCAAACTCGATCGCGCGCTGCATGAACCGTACTGAGTTCAAGTTTTTCAGTTCGACCTTGGTGCCAAACTTTTCATCCCCGATTCGCCGCACCGAGACGTTTGCTTCACAACGGAGATTTCCTTTCTCCATGTCAGCCTCGGAAGCTCCCACCCATTGCAGGGCGCGGCGAACGTGATTGACATAGTCGTACGCTTCCCACGAAGTGCGAAAGTCAGGCTCAGTAACAATCTCGGCCAGGGGTGTGCCCGCGCGATTGAGATCGATGTAGGAATAACGATCAACGTCGGGCAATCCCTCATGCACGTTTTTGCCGGCGTCTTCCTCGAGATGCAATCGTGTGATCGATATCTTCTTAGCGCGCCACTCAATGGGGTGGCCCGCTTCGTCTCGCTCGGCTGTCATGATCTCCAGCTCGCCATTTGCTGAAAATGGTTTGTCGTATTGCGAGATCTGGTAACCCTTGGGCAGGTCGGGATAGAAGTAATTCTTCCGTGAAAAAATGGATTGATTGTTTATGTGGAGACCGAGAGATAAAGCAGCGCGGGCGCCGAGCTCGATTACGCGGCGATTGAGCACCGGCAGCGCGCCGGGCAAACCCAGGCAAACAGGACACGAGTTCTCATTAGGCTCGTCGCCGAATCGCGTCGAACAGCCACAGAAGATTTTTGACTCAGTGCTCAGTTGAGCATGAATCTCCAATCCGATAATTGTTTCCCAGGCATTAGTCATTTGTCAGTGGTCCGTTGTCAGTGGTCCGTAGTTAACAGTCAGTTGGCCTTCTGCTTACTGCTTACCGCTCACTGCTCACTGCTTACTGCCTGAGCCACCCTGGCGGTGCACCAGCGCGCCGCGCTTCTTCTTCAAGTTCCCGCCACCTGGCATTAAGTCCCGCGCGAGCAGCGGCTAGTTCATTGAAATGGGTAATAAGCGCACTGCGTTCGTACGAATTATCATAAGCCGGAACTGTCGATCCAAAAACGGTGAGGTCCCGGAACCCAAAGTACGGTGGGAAATGGCCTCCCACTCCAACCGGTCTCGCATGACGGAAGGTTCCCGGATTAAGAAATACTTGTCCTCGCGTTGCGCCACCACCAAAGCCAACGCGACCTGCTATTTGCGCACCTGCGCGAGGAGCGAGAAATACATTTGGCCGGTGCGCCCCTGGCGCAGGGAAACGCACAGGTCCGAAGTTTCCGAAGGACCTTCTGCCAATATCTCCGAGTGAAATAAAGGGAACGACGCTGGTGACAATGGTAGACGATCCATTCGCCCAACTGTTCGTCAACGCAAACGGACCCTCATCAAGTCGTGTGCGGATGAAAGCAATTTCAGCATCCAGCGCTGCCATTTCAGTTCTCAACGCCTCAGCCCGCCCGCGCCAGTAGTCCTCAGATTCCCTTTCCACCAGACGCTGCTGTTCCAACTCCATTCCAATCGATTCGGATTCGACAGCAGCCTGCTTGCGTGACTCTTCCACCGAAGGCAGGCCAAGTTGCTTTCGCCTCTTCTCATAAGCGAGCTCGCTATCGCGTCGACGGCGCATCGACGACTCCAGATCACGATTTGTTATCGTGCGCGGTGTTTTTGTCGCCCGCGCGGTCGGCAGATCTTTGGGATTCTGTGCCGGAGCCGATGATTCTCTCGACATCAGTTGGGCGCGTCTCAACAAACTGCCCGACTGTTCGTTGTTAACTTTCTCCGTCGCTGGAATATCGATCGCTGCTAACTGGAGAGTAATCTGAATTCCCGGAGAAACTTCATACGTCAATGTCGAGCCTGTGACCACGAAACGCGACGGGATCTCGATGCGGCGCCCGCCACGCATGACAACGGTGTAGGCATTGCCGGTGACCGCCATCATAAACACGAATACCAGGATCAAGCTGAGCCGGCTTACTGTGCGTTTTGGTTGTTGAAGTCTGTGCATAGCTATTACTTCCTAAGCGTCGCAATCAACTGTTGTCCGGGGGAATACGACGACTAGTATAACATTCGAGGAAATCCGCCGCCCCCGGCAGAGCAGGTCCCCATCGTTTCTTGTCCCAAAAACCTTTGCAAACGGCTGCCAGTTTGATATACATCGCTTCCCATTCGGACTTTAGCCTCGCTTATTGAATGCGGACGCAGGTTTGAGTTGCAGCGGCCGCGCGGTTGTCAACCTTCATAGAGGAGATTAAGCACAAATCATGGCAAAGACTGTTTGCAAGATTCTAGGGGTCGTTTTTCTTCTTGTCGGAATCGCAGGGTTTGCTGCTCCACACTTGCTCGGTGCCCATTTGACACCGCCGCATAACCTGGTTCACATCGTTTCTGGGGCGATCGCTCTTTACTTTGGTTTCGCCGGTTCGCCCTCCGGAGCGAAGAACTTCTGTCTAATTTTTGGAATCGTCTACCTGGCGCTGGGATTCCTGGGACTGTTTGTCTTCGGTGCTGGCGCGGACAAAATGTGGAATGTGCTGGGTGTTCTGGAACTAGGTAAGATGGACCACCTTATTCACATTGTTCTCGGCGTAATTTTCCTGGGCGGCGGTCTGTTGAAGAACAAGTCGTAACTGGCGCGCAAACCCTGGTCTGCGCCTAAAGTTTCAGGTTGCAAGGACGAGCTCGATAAGCAGCGCAATTGCGCCCGAGAGCTTTGAACCTTGCAACCTGATTTTTTGCGGCTTGATTTGCAAAACAGCGAGGTGGGATTAGTTTTAAGTTGTTTTCCTCTTGGTTCGGGCTCATCTTCACCTACTAGTTAGTCTGGCAATAAGTCGCGAAACCAGAATGATTCTCTTAAAACAGTTTCGCCGAGCGAAAACTTCACCGGCGCTGTGAAGATCGGTCCATCAAACACGAACGAATGAAACTCTCCGTTCTCGCCACAAGGATCGCACTGGGCAGGCAGCGATGAAAGAAAAGATTCATCGATTAATCTGCCGGCAAAGGATCGATCTAGCACTTTTGAATCCACGCAAGTAACAACTGCTCTGAATCCCAATTCGAGAAACTGCCTGATGAAGATGCCCGTATCGCGCTTCCACACGGGAAACAGCCCACGCATCCTATGCCGGGCGAGAAACTGCTCCCGATAGGCTCTAATGTCCTCAAGAAATAGATCACCAAATACTACCGAAACTACTCCCTGTTCGCGGTGCACCGAAAATGCCTCGCCCATCCTCATCTCATACTCCTCATTGGTCGCATCTTTCGAGATGAAAACCTGATGAAGCGGTAAGCCTAAGCTGGTCGCCTGCTTTTCGAGTAACCCACGTCGAACGCCATGCATACTGATCCGGTCGTAATCGCGCGTGAGAGTCGTTAGTAGCGCTGCCACACGATAGTCTTGCGTTCTTTGGACCTCATAGAGCGCAATACAACTATCTTTGCCACCGCTCCACGACATCAACACTGCAGTGTTGCCAATGCCAGGCGCATTGCCGGGTGGAGTTCCGATTTCTGCCATAATAAACTCAGAAGCTTAGCGAAACGCCCGCCCGACCCGTTCGTCCCGGCGTGCGAAAGCCGCTCTCGAAATACGCCCGGTCGAACAGATTGTCGAGATAGCCGAAGAAACGCAAGGAGCGTGATTCGTTAAGCGGCAGTGTGTAGCTTCCGCCCAGATCCGCTTTGGCTAACCCGCGGAAGCGATAAGCACGGCTGCCGAAGGTGTTGGGGTCAAGGATCGGCGCCAGATAATCGCTCGATGCTGCAAGATCAAAATTAACCAGGACGCGCCGACCGAAGCGCTGGGTAGCAACTAGCGAGAATTGATGATCGGGAATCACGAGTGAACGGAGGACGCCCGCCACTTGAGGCGTGCGCTGTAGGCTCTTCGTATAGGTATAAGCGGCTGAGACATTCAGCGTGCGTGTAGGTGTGGTGGTCATACTCAACTCGACACCGCGAGCGATACCGCCATTCGTGTTGACATACCCGCCGAAGCGACCGAAGGGATCTGTTGCTGGGCTGATCAGACCCGAGAAGTCGAAGATGATCACCTTCTGAAGCTCTGTGTAGAAATAAGTCGCCGAGGCCCGCAATCGATTCTTGTACAGCGTCTGATCAATCCCCGCGTCAAAGGCAATTGAACGATCCGGTTTCAGGCGTGGATCGCCAAAGACGGAGTAACCAAAGAAACTGTCGAAGAACGTGCCAAAGCGTTCAAAAAGCGAGGGCGCCCGATAGCCATTGCCTAGGTGGCCACGCAACTTGGTTCCCGACGAACGAAACATGTAGGCGACGGATCCATCGCCGGTGTAGGCCGTTGGCGGTGACAGGAAAGTAAGGCCCGCGTATGGGGAAGAAGCTGCGGGCGTGAACACCGGTTGCTGGAGTCGGAAGAACTGTGTGCGAAAGGCTCCCGAGATTTGCAGCCGGTCATCCATGAACCGCAATTGATCCTGCACAAAGAACGTGTGGCTTCTCTGCGTAACATCAACGTTGGAGTTGCCCGCGGGACTGACGGGGAATGATGGATTCTTGAAGTTCTCGCTTTCGAACTCGTAACCACCGCTGATGAAGTTGGCGCGTCCGGCCCGCACATCGAAACGCGCACTGAGCGTATGAACGCGCGCATCGAAATCCGATTGCTCGCTTCCGCCAAACGGTTGAAAGCCTACTCCCAGTGGTCCGTTAATGCTGCTACGGTTGGTGGCCAGACCCTGATAGCTGATGGTGTAGCCGAACTTCTCGGTTGGCCGTTGCGTAAAGAGTACCGCCCCGGAAAAGAAGTTCGCCTTGCGCAGGTTGTCGGGATCGTTTGCAGCGGAAATGAAGGTAGCCGCGCCAACATTCAGTAGCGAAGTAGGAACACCCGCTTCGTAGCGACGCTGTTCTCCAGGCGAGAGGGCGATGGCTTCGATGATGCCGGTCGGCGGTAGATTGCCAATGCCCTCCGGACTGTTATTCAGTTGCAAGCGAGAATTGGCTGCGTAGATGCGTCCCGAGAGCGTGGTGGTGGGTGTCAGGCGAAAGAGAACGCGCCCTTGTGCGTTCGAGTTTCGAACTTCATCCTGACCATCGACACCGCGCGTCACGTTGAGATGTGAAAAGCCGGCGCTGTAAAGAATGCTGTTGTTGCGCGCGCCACCGGCCGCTTGGGCTCGCCCGCGAAACATGCCTAGCCCGCCGCCTTCGCCGAGCAGACTGCCGTGGAAAGGGCCGCCCCCCTCGTCAGTCACAAGATTGATGACGCCGCCGATGGCGTTCGAGCCATAGAGCGACGAGCCCGAGCCGCGAAGAACCTCAACTCGGCTTACATCAGTGACGATCAAGTCCTCCAGGAAACCGGAGGCGTCGCCCTGCGGAGCCGCAGCGTCGCGAAAACGTAGCCCGTCAATCAGGACCGCTGTGTCTTCATTACGCAATCCGCGTGTTTTGATCGAGGTGAACGAGCCTGGGCCGCCAAGCTGTTGCACTCGCAAACCCGGAACGGTATGCAACGCTTCGGAGATCGCGACTTCGTCGCGTTCATCTATCTCTTGCTGGTCCACGACCGAAATCGCTTTGGAGACTTCATCAACCGGTTGCGCTGTACCTTGCGCGGTGACGACGACTTGCTCATTAATACCTGCAAGCGGCAATGAAATGTCCTGCGTCGCCGACGCATTACGCTCAATACGCACAACTTGAGCAGCCGCGCGTGCGAAGCCGGTTGCTTCGGCTTCGATCAAATACTCGCCCGGCGCCAGGTGTTCGAAGAGATATGTGCCCTTCTCATCGGTTAACCCCTTGATACGAACTCTGTTGTCGCGCGGGTAAAGAGTGACGACCGCCTTGACTACAATCGCGCCTTGCGGGTCTGTGACGCGCACGGTAATTCCCGTTCCTACTGCGCTGTTTTGCGCGAACGCACCCGCAGATAGACAGGCAATAATAATCAAGAGACAACAACCGCGAAACGGTTTTGGAATACAGCCCAGCGTTGCCGCGGCGCGGCTACGTTGGGTCACGACACCATTCCGATTCTTCGCAACCCCGACGGGGTTGCGAAGATTTGTTTCGCTAAGGTTACCCAGGGTAGTCGCTGCGCTCCGACCCTGGGCTGATATGGGAAACCGCGTCGTGGTTGTAAACAAACCAAGCAACACATTAAATATTTCTATTGGTCCGAGTCTTCGGCATTCTTTGTTTTTCATCTTAGCTTCTCCTGCCCGACGCAGTGCGAGCTGAAACTGACGCGGCTTAGAGGTTTCCTGACTTGCGGCTGTGATCCTTAGCTAAGAATCGCCTTTGCCCTTCGCCTTCCCAGACAGGTTTTGCTCCCGTCCAGTGGCTTACGAAAGGCATTGTGACCGCTTACAGTTGCGCGGGCAGTGTCGGAATCTCACCGTCTTCCCTCGACAGCCGTTCATGGTTAACAGATTACCGGTGCGCTTCATGCACCGGCGTGATCCGAGGCACCCCCGTTATCGGGTGTGCGTCTACTAGAACTCTTACGGCAAACACTTCCTTGAGCAGATCCGGCGTCAAGACTTCGTCCGGCTCGCCAAACGCGGCGCTCTTTCCGTCTTTCATTAATAGGACGTGATTCGAAAACTCCGCGGCGAGATTAATGTCGTGGGTCACCACCAGAGCAGAAGTGCCGCGACTGTTACAGCGGTTTCTCACCAGCGCCAGGATAGTCGCTTGATGCGCCAAATCGAGATTGGCAGTCGGTTCGTCCAGCAATAACACGCCGGCCTCTGTTGCCAACGCCCGCGCCAGCACTGCTCGCTGGCGTTCACCGCCGGACAGCTCGTTCATGAGGCGACTGCTAAGATCCTCGAGTTGCGTTTCCCGCAACACCTCGCGCGCGACTTCGACGTCGTGCGAAGTTTCCCAACCCCAGCCGGCGGTGCTGGCCCAGGCGTAACGTCCGCCCAAGACAAATTCGAATACCGTAACCGGGAAACGCAGGTCCGCTTCCTGCGCGACAACGGCGATGCGCTTCGCTATCGTGCGCCGCGAATAAGAATTGAGCGGCCGGCTATCGAGAAGTATTTCCCCAGAAGCGGGCTCCAGACCACCGTTTAGAGTGCGGAGCATCGTGGACTTGCCTGCACCGTTGGGCCCAATAATCGCGGTCACGCGATGCGGTTCCAACGTGAGCGATACGTCCGACACGGCTAACCGTGAACCGTATCTCACCGTGATGTTGTGTGCTTCTAACATTTGTGTATCGTCGATCTTGTCAGAACCACCTGCGTTAGTGGGTGGGTCAATTAGTGGTGGCAGATTGAACTGACGGCCCACCCGCTAACGCAGGTGGTTCTGACAACCGTTAGCGACGCCTCAATAAATAAACAAACAGCGGCGCGCCGATAAGCGCCGTAATGGCGCCGACGGGTAGCTCGCGAGGCGCGATAACCGT
>JBGPYG010000147.1:0-8354 GCA_041493085.1 Pyrinomonadaceae bacterium
AAACGGAGATATTCAAAAGGCTGGTCGGCAGGTCGCATTGACGCTGCAACTCAATCCAGAGCTCGCGCCGGCGCATCTGTTAGCCGGAAATATTCTGTTGCGGGCCAATAAGCGCGACGACGCGATCTTGGAATTTCAGGAGTATCTGCGCCTCGCGCCAAAGGGTGAGTTTGCCTCTCAAGTGCGTGATACACTTCAAAAGATAAAACCCCCGAAGTCAGACTAGACAGTTTGAGCCATCCAGCCTTGGAAAAACTCTAATCCACCCGCGAAAACGCTGACTCGATGTCGCGGGTTAGACACCTTCGACTAATTCTTCGATCTAGCGCAGTTTTGCAAGAATGATTGCTTTCAAGAAGAGTGTCTGCCTAACAGTTTACTCACAACGCAATCTAGTATTAAGCTAAATGGCATCAGAATACTTTTGATAAGGAGACGTCATATGCCTCGTACATTTATTCGCTTATTTCTCGTGATCGCTGCCTTGACCTTCAGCGCTGTTCCCGCACTGGCGCAGCAAATTCAAGGACAGGTGCGCTATGCCGACACGAACCAGCCGGCCGTCAGAGTTCCGGTTCGCTGTAACGGTGTCGGTTGTATTCCCATACTTATGACAGACAATAACGGTAAGTTTGTATTCAACGTTTCAGTGGGTCACTATACTATTTCCGTTCAAATTCCCGGCTATATCCAGCAGGAAGAGTCTCGGGATCTGTTGGACCTGCAATCGAATGAGTACATTTTCTTCAAGTTGAAGCCGGACGCAACGGCTAGAGCTGCTCCCGGGTCCGTGGTGGACGCGAACATACCTGAAGCTGCCCGCAAAGAGTTTACGAAAGCAGACGAAGCGCTTGCCACGGGAAAGAAAGAGAAACTCGAAGAAGCAGTCCAGCATCTTGAGAAAGCCGTGACTTTATATCCGAAGTTTTTGGAAGCTCAACTAAAGCTCGGCACGACCTACATGGACTTGCAGCAGTTTGATAAAGCAGAACTAGCTCTAAAGAAAACGCTCGAAATTGATCCCAAGGCAGCGAATGCTCTCTTTGCTTTAGGGGAGATTTATTTGCGCCAGAAGAAGAATGAGGACGCCGAAAAGGTGTTACTGCAGGGACTACAAGTTGAGGGTCGTTCTTTCCAGGGTCACTTAACGCTCGCCCGAGTTTACGTTGATATGGCGGCAAAAATAAAAGACGAAGCTCAGAACCGGCCTTGGCGCGTGAAGGCCTATGATCAGGTTAACGAGGCCCTGAAATATAATTCCGAAAATGCCCTTGCACACTGGATCAAGGGGAATTTGTTAGTTACCGTCGGACGCGATCTGGACGCGCAGCATGAGTTTGAGGAATATGTACGTTTGGATCCGAAAGGACCCCTTGCCGACAAGGCTAAGACGCTCATCGACAAAATTAAGAAGGCCCTGGAATCAGAAAAGAAGCCCTAGCTCAGTCTTGGCGAACAAAAAGAGGTCGCAGCCATTCGGCTCGCGGCCTCTTTTATTTTCCATTCGTAATCGCAATTAGCCGGTGCCAAATTCCAGCAAGTGGCCCAACTTCTCTTTCTTGGTTCGCAGATAGGCCCCGGCTTGTTCGGGCTGGTCCACCTGAATCGATACTCGCTCGACAATCCTTAAACCAGCTTCCTCCAGCGCGCGAAGCTTGAGGGGATTGTTTGAGATAACCCGCACCTGGCAAAGCCCGAGATCGAAAAGGACCTCCGCGCACTGCTTATAGTCACGCAGGTCCACCGCCAGGCCCAGTTGCTCGTTGGCTTCTACAGTATCCGCACCCTTGTCCTGGAGCGCATAAGCACGAATCTTGTTGATGATTCCGATACCGCGGCCCTCCTGCTGTTGATAAACGATCGCTCCCCGCCCTTCCCGCTCGATCATCTGCATCGTCTGGTGAAGCTGCGGCCCACAATCACATTTGGTCGATCCAAACACGTCACCAGTCAAACACTGCGAATGGATGCGCACGAGCGTTGGCGTATCACGGCGCATCTCGCCCTTAAAGATCGCAACGAACTCTTCATCGCTAACGAGCGAGCGGTAGCCCGCAATCTGGAAGTCGCCCCATTCGGTCGGTAAAGTCGCGACGGCCACGCGCTCCACGGAGAGGTTTTCTTCTGATGGGCACTTGGCTTCTGGTTGTTCTCTCAACGGAAGTCTTCTTTCTGAGTCTGACACCATCCAAACTCACGATGTCGTGGCAAGTTTCTTTGGTAATGATTTTATAGGAGTACAGCCACAAGTGCTACAAGAGGCCGCCGCCCGGCGGAATCCTCTCTGTTTTGCTCCACGATCATAACAATAGATTGCTACGGCATTGTCCGCGAGATAAGATACGGGGCGGCGGCCACCTGTTTACGGTTATACTGGGTCCTGAACTCGTGATGGTCTCCTAAGCCCAGATTGATGCCCATCGAAAATTCTAACAAGGACGAATCCGGCGCAACCCAGCTACGCCCGGCCAACAAGGATATAGCGTCAGCCCAACCGGAGCGTCGACCGGCGCTGGTTTCGCTTCGTGGAGAGTTGCTGGCCGTACCCATTCCGCTCGAGCGCGACGAGGTAACCATTGGTCGCGCTATCGAAGCTGACGTCCGGCTCAACGACACCAGAGCCTCCCGACTCCATGCCCGCATCATCAGTTCGCTCAATGAAACATCTGGTGTCACCAACTATCGAATTCAGGATCTCGGGTCCACCAACGGCACTTTGGTTAATGGCGATCTGATCACTGAGGCGCCACTGAACGACGGCGATAAGATCGTAATCGGAGATCATCTCTTTCGCTTCGACATGCTGGACGAGATCGATCGCGAGTTTCAGCAGCAAATCCATCGCCTCATCGCCCACGACGAACTGACCGGATTGCTCACAAGCAAATCCTTCTTTTCCGAACTCCGGCGCGAGGCCGCGCGGGCCGAGGCTGATTCGCGTCCTTTTTGCGTCCTGATGATGGACTTGGACTACTTCAAAGAAGTTAACGATACTTATGGCCACCTCGTGGGCAGCAAAACGCTCGAAGAAATTGGCCGCATCATTAAGGAGGCCTTGCGAGCCGGAGACGTTGCTGCTCGTTTTGGCGGCGAGGAGTTTTCAGCGTTCCTGCTGGATGCTAATTACGCGCAGGGCCTGGTTGCCGCCGAGCGGGTCCGCGCTGCCGTGGCCCAACACGAGTTTCCAGCCGCCCGGATGGACTCCCCTGGTAGCCAAAAAACCCACCGCATCACCATTAGCATTGGAGTAGCCGCGTATCCCGACGATGCAACCGATCCCATTCACCTGGTAGAGCTGGCCGATTCTGCACTCTATCGCGCCAAACGAAGCGGTCGAAATCGAATCTGCGCTTATCGTCCGTCATTGGCTGTGACTGAAAGCCCCCTACCTCCACGGCGCCATTCGTGAGCAAGCCCTCCTTTGTTACTTTCTTCTAAGACAGATTTTGTTTATGAAACACTGAGTCCGATGCGGCGTGTAATACTGCCGGAGCCAAACCCGCGGCTTGACCTCGGTTGCGCGCCTTTAATTGAGGCGTGTATGCTTCTCTCGTAACACTTCGCCGGAAATCAATGCCTACGAAACTCAATCTTGCGAGTAGACCCTTCAACAATCGCTCACTTCCCTGGGCAGTGACAGCTCTCGTCGTCTTCGTTTCGTTGTTATGTCTCGTTTTCATTGTGCGGGCTACCCGGCAGGCTCAGGCGCAGGCCTATATCGCACAAAACGACATTAACACCCTCGGCCTACAGGAACGAGGTCTGCGCGAACAAGCTCAAGCGGTGAAGAACTCTTTAACGGCAGAGCAATTCCAAACGCTGGCCGCTGCTCATATGCTCGTGGATCGCAAGCACTTCTCCTGGTCACGTCTGTTTGCGGATTTGGAGCAGGCGTTGCCGGGTAGTGTGCGTGTGAAGAGAATCGCCGTGCGCGGCGTCGCCACGCGAGGTGATGAAACGCTCGCTGAACTGGAACTCACGGTCGTAGCAAAAAATCCGGCTACTGTCACAGAGATGATTGCGGAAATGGATCGTGCCGGCATCTTCCACGCCGAACTCCGCTCGCAGAATTTGCAGCGAGGACGAGGTGAAAGCGGCGCCGAGTATGAGCTATTCGTTGTCTATCGGCCACGTGCGGGATCACCCGACACAGTGGCAGCAGCATTGGCAGGATCATCCGGGAACGACCTGTCTAAGGGAGGTGGCCGATGAGCGAACAAACGCCACCGACTCGTCCCAGCGGCAAGAGCGATCCAATACGAGTCCGGCTTCAGAACCTCGACTTTTTTGGCGAGCAAAGAACTCTTGGTCCCGCCGAGATTATTGGGCTCGCCGGCAGCGCCGCGATCTTACTGCTGGTAGTCGTGAGCTATCTCTATTTTTTGGTGCCAGCTCGCTCTCGCCTCGATTCGCTTCAGTCCGAGCGCTCGCTGCTCCAAACTCAGCTGCGAAATTCGCAGGATGTTGTTGTCCAGGGCAGAAGCACTGAGGCTACCGTTCAGAACATCACGCAAAGTCTTGAAGACTTTGAAAGCAAGAAACTGGCGGGCGCTAATAGCGGACGCATGAGTCTCTACGATAGTCTTAACTTGCTCATTCGCAAGAATGGATTGCGTAACACCTCCGGCCCCACCTATACACCGCTTGAACCCGCCGGGTCGCAGGCAGGTGCAACCGGAACGAGATCCGCGAATACTAAATGGCAAAGCATCTACCCCGGCATCGCAATCAGCGTGACAGTTGAAGGGCAATATGCGAACCTCCGGCGGTTTATTCAGGACATAGAGACGAATAGGCAGTTCATCATTATCAATAGCGTTGAGTTGGAGCGGGCAACTGAAACGAATAGCTCACCTTCAGCCGAGGGGGAGCCGGCCGGCGCGTCGCGCGGAGCTCTGGTTAGCCTGCGTTTGGAAATGGCGACTTACTTTCAACGCGGCGCTACTAAAAACGCCGCAATCAGCTCCGCTGCTCATTAAGTAATATTATGCAGTTAAGTGAAACTCGAAATCCGGGTGAACGGAACAAATTGATCCTGGCAGGAGCTTTGGGAATAGTCGCCATTCTGTTCCTCTGGTGGACGTTTTTCGGCTTCGGCAGCAGTTCTAACAAAGCGACTCCTCGTGCCAGCGGCCAGCCAACACCTTCTGCCATCACTCGGGCTACAACGAATAGAGTTCCAACGCAAACAGTCGTCGAGTTCAAAGGAACCGACTTGGATCAGCTGCGACCTGTCAACTACGATTATTCCCCCGTGTCGGTGCCGGAAGCGAGGCGCAATATTTTTGTCTACTATGAACCTCCGAAGGCCGCTGCCGCCGTTCCAGTCCTTCCAACGCCAACACCGACTCCTGTTCCGCCAGTTCTACTCGCGGGCCTCTCGCCGACGAACGTTTATGCAAGGACTGGCGACTTTACGCTTGAAATTTCCGGCGACAAGTTTACGCCCCAGCTGCGCGTGGTAGTCGACAACAACGAATTGCCGACTCGGTATATCAACCCGCAGCAACTTTCGGCTACCGTCCCAGCCGCGGTTATTGCGAACCCGGGTGCACGCCAGGTGATGCTGCGATCTGCCGATGACAAGCTCTATTCAAATACGTCAACGCTTAGCGTGGCCGCGCCTCCGACGCCTAACTACTCTTACATTGGAATCATTGGCACACCCCGTTACGTTGATACCGCGATTCTGTTGGACAAAGCCAGCAAGGAAACGCTGAACGTACAGCGTGGCGATCTTCTGGGAGGGAGGTTTCGTGTCACCAGCATTTCCGAGAAAGAGGTCGTACTCGTCGATAACAATTTGAAGATCAAACATGCGCTGGCTATGGCCACTCAAGGTGACAGAGGCAACCCACTTCAACGTCCTACACCGAAAGTCGATAGCGAGGATGATGAACCATAGAGTTGGACCACACCACAAGATGTGGACAAGGAGAGCGAGGACGTTGAAGGCTGCCGCTGCCAGCCTGGGAGCCTCTGAGCAACGTCGCGAGGAGGGCTATACGCTGGTTGCCCTCCTGGCGCTGATGACCGTGCTCGCCCTTTTTGCTCTCGCGGCCGCGCCAAGCATTCGGCAGCAGGCGCAGCGGGAACGGGAAATCGAAACGATCTTTCGTGGCGAAGAAGTGGCCGACTCGATTCGTCTTTATTATTCCTACCAGGTCCGACAGCGAGGCTTAACCGCCGACGCAGCTTTGCCTACATCCATCGATCAACTTCTTGAGGGCGTACCAAGCGGTACAAAAAAAGTTCAGATACTACGTGCCTCGGCCGCGCTCGACCCCCTCTCAGATTCAGGAGAATGGAAGTTGGTTCGACCGCGTTCATCGCAATTAGCAGATTTCCAGCGGTCCGTAATGTTATTTGCGGAGAACGTTCGCCCCGCTACCAATGACCCGCAACTCAAGCGGGTAGAACTACTTATGGCGCCGCCCGTTCTACCAACGATTGATATCGCGTCAACCGGCGTGTCCTCCGCCGGCGACGACAATTCGACCGGGCCTTTCATCGGAGTTGCGAGTGGCGGCAAAGGTAATTCTGTAATTAATTACTACGGGATTGATCGCCACGACGGATGGATCTTCACCCCGCTCTTCAGGTAACTACTTCGCTAAGATCAACAGCGCCGACTTGAACACTTCATCATCTCAACAAAGCACGAACGAAACTCGTGCGTGGATCACGAAAACTCATTCAGTGAACTTAAGCCAGCAGGAGCTTGCTTGCGATCCAAATTGCAAGAAATATCTCGTCTGCCGCTCTACCTTCTTCGCTGTCAGCGGAAAATATTTTTCACGATAACAGTAATAAGTTGTTGACATCGCGGACGTTTGCGTTTATATAGCAAGATGTTGTGCGCCGTTTACACTAGCCCACAAGAGACAAGTAAGTACAGTATCTTGTGGTCATGACTCGAAAACCTAAAATCTTGAAAAGAAGGAGCAACTAAGAATGGCAACTAAAAAAGGTGGAAAGAAGAAGGCCGCGAAAAAGGCACCCAAGAAGGCAGCCAAGAAGAAAGCAGCCAAGAAGAGATAGTTCGGACCAGGACGTTTCAACAGCAACCCTCAACTGGCGCACACACACTTCTGAGGCCAGCATGGCCTTTCAAAAGGAACGACGAGTACTTCAAGCGAAACTCGTCGTTCCTTTTGTGTTACGAAGTAACTTAGCTTAGTAGCGTCTACCACCTGGCTTCAAGCAGTTGGCAACTTCTGGCTGGTGTATTCCTGTGAGCCATCCTGCAATGATTCGCGTCGCCCTTGTCGAACCTGAGATCCCGCCCAATACGGGCAACATCGCGAGGTTGTGTGCTGCCACAAGAGTTCCCCTCCACATCGTGGGAGTCACAGGCTTTCGTCTGGATGACAAGGCCGTGCGCCGAGCGGGGTTAGATTATTGGCCAGAAGTTATGTTGCAAAGGCATCTCGATCTCGAGGACCTACACGAATCGATACCTGAAGCTCGCTTCTTATATTTAACCACTAAGGCCACTAAGAGCTATGCCGATTGGGAGTTCGCCTACGGCGATTGTCTGGTTTTTGGCAGAGAGACGCGTGGATTACCCGAAGAAACTCTCCGGTCTAACTCGGATAGATGCCTCACCATCCCAATGCTCAATCCCAACGTTCGCAGCCTGAATTTGGCGACTGCCGTTGGGATCGTTCTCTACGAAGCTCTGCGTCAAACTGGAGCATTCAAAAGCTAAGCACTTGCGACAACATTGGAGCCTATTGCTCAAAGGTAGGGGTACTCCGCACGGCATTCGAGCCTCTGCGGGAGTTATTCAGTTTGAAGTGATAAGATATGTGGTTTCGCTTGAACGAAAATTTGAGACTGATCATGTCTATGCAAAGGGAATAGTGACTCAGGAAAGAAAAGATATTCGCAACATCGCAATCATTGCGCACGTCGATCACGGCAAGACCACGTTGGTGGATGCCATGTTGAGACAGTCCGGAACCTTTCGCGAGAACGAGCAGGTTCGCGACCGCGTTATGGACTCAATGGACCTGGAACGCGAGCGTGGAATAACGATCATGGCTAAGAACACATCCGTCCACTATCGGGATGTGAAGATTAACATCTTAGATACACCGGGCCATGCAGACTTCGGTGGCGAGGTTGAACGCGTGTTGAAGATGGTAGACGGCGTGATGCTGTTGGTTGACGCCGCTGAAGGATGCCTACCCCAAACTCGGTTCGTTCTGCGAAAGGCTCTGGAAGCTCGCCTTCCCGCGATTGCCGTGGTCAATAAGATTGATCGCCAGGATTCGCGGCCTGAAGAAGTAGTCAATGAGATATATGAATTGTTTCTTGATCTCGATGCGACTGATGAGCAGATCGAGTTT
>JBGPYG010000005.1:0-29640 GCA_041493085.1 Pyrinomonadaceae bacterium
CAATCTTGAACTGCTGATCGTACTTCTTCTCCAGCTCGTCGAGCCTGCTTGCGAGCTCGGCGTTCGAAGCGAGCATTTGGCGAAAGTTTACGAACGCACGCATGATCAATGTTTACCCGAATTGCCCTGGGGCTCCGCAATACACTGGAAAGCATGGCGATTCCTTGTTCGCTAAACGCATAAGGGAGCGCCCGTCTCATTCCGCCCCAACTTGAAGTCACAAATTGTGACTTCAAGACGGCGAACTCTTTGCGCGTGGGTTGAAACATGAAGTCTTCAGGAAATCGATCGCTGTTTCGTCGGCTCAGCTTTATGGCGTCCCCGCGAAGGTCCTTAATCAATCGGTTGTGATCCGTTGCTATGAAGGCACGAACACCTTCGAATTTCAGGTTGATGCAAAACTCCAAGCAGCGGTCGGTGAGCACAATACGCGGTCATTCAGTTTGGCGTTGGAAACTCGCTGATTGGCGGTCACCTAATCGCAAAACGTAAACAAAAAGGGTGAATGGTTTTGGGCTATTCTGAAGGCGAGCCTTCTGAATCGGCCGCAGGGTCGGCGGTGGGTTGGTCGTCGGCGACCCAGGAGACGAAGAGTCGCAGCCAGTTTTCGGCGGACTCGGCAATCTGCACGCCCACGCGGGCTGTGCCGTAAATTGCCGGCGCAATCCGAATGACTACTGCCGTCACTTCAATAGGTGCGCCGTCAGGGCGATGCGCGCGCAGATACAAACGCTCGCCGCGGCTGACTTTTTGATTGAGGTGAAAAAGCGCGCCGGAAGTTGAGATGTCGTCCGTTTCGGTTGGCTCGCTCCAGGCTGAGCCGTCTTCCGCTCGTCCGGAAATGACGATTGGCAAACGCAGGCTCATGCGTAAAGCAAAGCGTCGTTCTTCGTTGTTGTAGGGCGTGTTCATCAAGTCAGTACGCAGTAGGCAGTGAGCAGCAGGCAGCAAAGACTAAAAAACTACAAGCTGCTCGCGAGGCTCTGTTTCTCGTTGTTCCAGTTATAAAAACCCTCGCCAGTTTTCTTGCCCAGCTTTCCCTCTTTTACCATGCGCCGCAAAACTTCAGGCGGATGAAACGTTTCTGAACCAAGTTCGCTGTAGAGATACTCGGCAATGTTAAGCCGGATATCCAAACCAACATGATCGGTGAGCTTTAGCGGTCCCATCGGATGGTTGTAGCCAAGCTCCATCGCGGTATCGATGTCCTTCGCACTGGCCACGCCTTGCTCAAGCATGCGCATGGCTTCGAGCCCGAGCGCCACGCCGAGCCGGCTCGAAGCGAAGCCAGGCACATCGCGAACGACGATTGGCTCTTTGCGCAGCCGGCGACTAACTTCGCGAACGACCTCCACTGTATCATCCCCGGTCGCTTTACCGACGACAATTTCAACCAGGCGCATGAGGTGAACGGGATTGAAGAAGTGCATGCCGATTACATTTTGGGGCCGCTCGGAGGCCTTGGCGATCTCGGTTATCGAAAGCGATGACGTGTTGGTAGCGAAAACAAAAGCCTTGCTGGAATGCGTTTCAACTTCGCGAAGTATTTCTTGTTTCAGCTCCAATTGCTCGGGGGCGGCTTCAACGATCAGGTCAGCATTCGCGATGTCTGATAACTTCGTGGTCCCGCGAATGCGTTGCAAGGTTGAATCGCGATCGTCTTCAGTGAGTTTTCCGAGTTGCATTCCCTTGGCAAGATTGCGCTCGATCGCCCGGATGCCGCGAGCGAGAGAATCGAGATCAACGTCACGGAGCAAGACCTTGTAGCCCGCGGCTGCAGCTACCTGCGCAATTCCATGGCCCATGGTGCCTGCGCCTATGACGCCTACAGTTTCAATGCTTTGCGGAGCGATGCCTGCGTTCAATCGTTTGCCTTAGTTTCTGTAAAGCTAAGATTCTCTGTCAGTAAGGCCGTTAGCTCTCGGATTCGACTACTCTAGTATCGCTAGTTATACTATACGCCAAACCGAAAAGGCTATACTTTCGGGCATTTAGTCACATTTTTTCAACTTCACAAAGGGGCGGAATAGACTCGATGGCCACGCAAATACTCGATAGAGAGGTTGTAATCATTGGTTCCGGGCCTGCCGGACTGACTGCCGCGATCTACTCGGCCCGCGCCAATCTGAAGCCGCTTTTGATTGATGCGCCCCCGGACGCGGAAAAACAAACGACGCCCGGCGGACAATTGATGATCACAACCGACGTGGAAAACTACCCCGGATTCCCCGCGGGCATTCAGGGCCCGGAATTGATGGAAGAGTTTCGTAAACAGGCGGAACGTTTCGGCGCAGAGTTTCTCGAAGCATGGATTACCGAAGTTGATTTGAGCGAGCGGCCCTTTAGACTGCAGACGGCGAATTACGTCGTCAATGCGCAGACGCTGATCATCGCCACGGGAGCCTCGGCCAAGTGGTTGGGAATTACCGGCGAGGCTAAGGTACCGGACGGTTTTGGCGGCAATGGCGTCTCGGCTTGTGCCACCTGTGACGGTCCGTTGCCCGGGTTCCGCAACCAGGAGCTGGTGGTAGTTGGCGGCGGCGACACCGCTATGGAGGAAGCGACTTTTCTGACTCGGTACGCGTCGAAGGTTAACCTGGTTCATCGTCGCGACAAACTGCGTGCGTCGAAAATCATGCAGGACAAAGCTTTTCAAAACCCGAAGATCGAGTTTATCTGGAACACCGGCGTCGAAGAGATTCTGGGCGAGCCAGAAGCAGGCGTCACGGGCGTGCGCTTGCGCAACTTGAAAACCAACGAGCAACGCATTGTTCCCACAGCCGGCGTCTTCATCGCAATCGGGCACAAGCCCAACACGGACCTTTTCAAGGGGCAGTTGGAGATGGACGAGGTTGGTTACATCATAACTTCGCACCGCTCGACGGCGACGAATGTGCCCGGGGTTTTTGCGTGCGGCGACGTGCAAGACGCCACCTATCGCCAGGCAGTGACTGCGGCGGGGACGGGCTGCATGGCCGCGCTCGACGCGGAAAGATTCCTGGATCATCTACCGGTCGCCATGCCCAGCGGCGACGAGGTGACCATCGAGGGGGAACACATCACTCCGGATCATCAGGCAATCATAGAACCTGATGGCCACATGATTTCCAACCACCCGCAGGAGCTGGCAGCTAAGAAAGACTGAAAAGCCAGGCAGAAGCCCGACCGTGAGGGAGGGCTAAAAGGATCGAGTGATTCCCAGCAAAGCCCTCCCTGACGGTCGGGCTTCTGCCTTGCCCCCACTACAACAAGACGATTGGATCGTCTCGTTGGCGACGTGGTGATGAAGCGGGAGCGGGCCGGGAAGTCGGCTCAGCTTCAGGCCGGCGAAAGTTTTTGGGACAGGCTTCGCAGTAAAACCCAAGGTGCTTCTTCCTATCCTCGCATTGATTGCAATCCAGCAATTGACCCACCAGACGTAAAGCATCAACCAATGGCAAGAGGACGCGCCCTCGTTCGGTAAGCTCATACTCAATGTGTGGGGGATTGCCGCCAAAGTCTGTGCGCTCGATGAGCTTATCTTTTTCCATATCGCGCAGGCGCGCCACCAAAGTGCGGCTGCTGATAGGAAAGAGTCCGGAGTGTATTTCCATCGTGCGCCTGGGGCCGGCGGCGAGATCACGCGCGATTAGCAACGTCCATTTGTCACCGATCATTTGTAGGGCGCCGGAAACCGGGCAGCCATCAATTTTGCGTCGTCGCACGATTCAAACTCCACAGGTAACTCAAGACTCATTTTGAAGTGCGCCGGCAGCGGCGGCGCTTTGGATTGTCAATCAAAAGCGGTGTCGCGCTGCGCTTGCCACCGCACTCCAAAACGAAGTGTTCTAGTTCAGTGCATCCGCCTGGCTACTTGGTCACACTGATTTCTCGACTGGTGGTGTTGTAGCCGCCGTTCTCGATCGGCTTTCCATCTTTGTCCAACAACTCGAGACGGACTGTGTGCTTGCCACCAATCCAACCTGACAACCAGATAGGCTCCCACTTGTCGAGAAACTTCGGTTCGTCATCATCCACGATATATCTGACGCGATACTCACCGCCATCGCCCTTCAGCTTTGCGCCAGTCAGCCAGAAGTCGATCATGATTGGATCGGCGTCGGCGTCTTTATACTCACCTTTCGGACGGCTGTAAGTTAACAGAGGCTTTGCCGCATCGACCTCGCCAGCCATGCTTGCGGAAACGTCCTTACCCTCGCGAGGTGTCGGGGGATTCGCCCCGGAGTTGTTATTCGACATCGTCTGGCCACTGTTCGTGGTTGTCGGCTTCGAGGCATCTCCACCACCTTTAACCGTGAATGCCACCATCTGAAATGCGCCGTCATTCTTGAAGCTCTCGTGCCAGGGGCGCGAGGGGAATACTCGCAGCGTGTGTTTGCCCGCCACTACATTGCGCAACTCAAACGGCTGGCCCAACTCGTAATAAGCTTCGTAGGGTTGGTTGTCCAGGATGACATGAATGTGATTGCCTTTGCCGGTCGCCGGATCCTTGTGCGGCATGTAGCCCTTAAGATCGCCACTGAGATCGAGTTTGACTTCAACTTTGGAACCGTTGATTACTGCGTCTCTCCCGGGCGAGACGATTTTCAGAACCGGCTTGGCTGCGTCCTGCTCGCCGCGCGCTTTCATCAGGTCCAAAATCTTTTGCGTCCGCGGCACAGCTGTCAGCGTTTGCGTTGATGGTGGCGTCACGGTGCTGGTGGCAGTTGTGCCGGCGTTGTCGGAGGTACCCGCCGAACACGACGCAAACAAAAGCGCAAATGCCGCGACCGCTAACGACACTGAAAGAAGGTTTCTATAACGGTCCATTTTGCCCTCCAAAGCTCCAAGTCCGGGGATGAAACGAAACTATTTTTTGTAAGTGTACTCTGAGAGGCCCGCTCCGGCCAACGAAGATTTCGAGGGGCAGACAGCAGGGGTAGAGATGGCAGAAGGCAGAAAGCAAAAGGCAGCAAGCAGAAAACGGACTCTCCGCCTACTGCCTACTGGCCTCTGGCCACTGGCTATGCGCCCACGCTACGCACGCCAGCATCTTTTTGCAGACGTTTCTCGACGGTTGCCCAGTCTATGTTGGAGAAAAACGCCTCGATGTATTTCGGGCGCTCGGCTGGTTTGTAGTCGAGGAGATATGCATGCTCCCAAACATCCATTACGAGTACGGGAGCGAAGCCGGCGACATTCCCAGTTTCATGCAGCGTGATCCAGTGGTTTGATAGTCGGCCGTTCGCCGGGTTCTGATAACAAATCGCCCAGCCCACTCCTCTCATCTTGCCGATCCCAACGAAGTCGGCCTTCCAAATCTCATAACTGCCAAAGCTTGACTCCGCAGCTTTAGCAAACCGCGCGGTCCGATCGGGATCGCCGGGGCCGCCTCCGCTCTTCAGGTTGTCAAAGTAGTATTCGTGCAGGACCATGCCGTTGTACTCGAAACCGAGACGCCGCGTCAGCTCCGAATATGCAGGCATCTCTTCCTGATCCACGTGGCCGTCCTGAATGAACTTCGTAATTCCTTCGGTCAACTTGTTTGTCTCTTTGACGTAGCCTTCGTAGAGTTTGAAGTGCATCTCCAGCGTTTCGTCCGAAATGCCCTTAAGGCCGCTGAGATTGAATTCTCGTGGTTTGTAAGAAGTTGTCGTACTCATTCGTCATTACCTCCGCTGTTATTAGAACCTGCAAAACGACCAAGTCACCCTGTTGTCGAATTGTGATTAGACTATTGCGCGCGAGTGTGGCGAATGAGTGGAGAGGCTAAGGAATTAGTATGGCGAAGTTAGTTGGCAGTGAGCTGTGTGCAGTGGGCAGTTTCGGCAGCAAACTTCAGAAGCAATGGCAGCAACCAGCGACCTTGCTCCGGCGCTGCCCATTGCTCACCGCCTACTGCCCACTGATCATTTCCCGAAGATCACCCAATCGCCGTGTGACGTGCCCATGAAGAGGAGCAACGGAAGCGACAGCCAGGCGTTCGTACGCGAGGCGATAAAGGCCTGTCGTGCTAACTCGGGCGCTGCTGCGGGTCCAGTGCCGGCAGTTGCCGCAAGAATGCGTTTGTTGTTGGGCCAGATAATGCCCCACACGTTAAGGAGCATCACGATGCCGTAGGCGCCACCTATCCCAATCGAATAAGTCTTGTTGCTGGCAAAGCTCTGTCCGCCAACAGTGAGCATCGCATCGAAAAACTTAAGGAGGCCCCACGAGACAAATGCCACCAGAATGATCATGACGACCGCGAACACGCGACCATCCTTCGTCAACGCCGGCACCTTCTTGATGATGACAAACTCCACGATGAACAGAACAATCGGATAGGTCAGCCACGCAAACAAAACCCACCAAAGGTTGATGTGCCCGCCGCCAATGGCATTCGCATTGGCAACATCGGCCTTAAGGGTGTACATCGCGAAATAGGCAAGTCCCGCAAGTACCGTTACCACCGCACCCCAGCGGAAGTACCAGAGTGCGCGTCCCAGCAGATCAGGATTTACTTTCTTCTTGGTGTCGGGATCAAGAGCTTTTTGGACCGGCACGTTTACGAGGTTGAAAAAATAGAGCAGGCCAATCCAGGTGATACCGGCAACAAAGTGGGCCCAGCGCAATCCGATGCGAAGGATATCCGTCGTTGTCGGTGCATGAAAAAGATCCTGAAACATAGCCAGACTGATGGGGAGATGAACAGTTGACTCGATAAACATTCGGAACCTCCGTGGTGCTGTAGGTCAGGCATTCTTGCCTTTCCTGATTCGCCGATCACTTGAGGGACAGGCAGGAATGTCTGTCCTACGTCTTTGTGGAATTACTCGCGAAGATTACACCCAGAGAAGCTGCGATGCAATAACTTAGGTCCGCTCGCTGCAAGGAGGTCAGACACATTATCACTTTATGATTACCAGACGCAGCAACACGAGCAGGCCATAGAGTGAGCAGGCAGCTCCTACGACTGTGGTGGACGCGCGAACAAAGTTGAGGGGAAGCTCTATTCCCAGGATCCGCTTGTTCATCGCATTGCTTATCTTTGCCAAAGGCTCACCGAAGACGGCGAGAGATAGCCCAACCAGGAACAAGCCTAAGCCATAGAATGTTTGAAACATACTGCCAACATCTTCGCTCTCGGCTATTCATCAAACGGACGCGGCCCGGCGTCCATTCCTCTGACGCTGGCTTGATTAATCACTCGGACTTTTAGATCGTCACTAACGCGAATCTGGCAAGAGAGTCGCACGTTGTCCGCGAGCTCAGCTTCCATAGCCAGGCGATTGCGCTCGAGCTCACCCATTTCGCCGGGGTCGCCTTCGAGAAGTTCAACGCGGCAGGTGGTGCACCGCGCGTTGCCGCCGCAGCGATGAAGAATGTCTATCCCAGCATCCTCGATCACCAGGACTAATTTCTTTCCTGTTGGGGCTTCAATGGTTTGCGTGCCAGTTGCAGTTATGGCTTCAATGTTTGGCATTGGTTATGACTCCGAAGTTTTAGGTTTTGATTGCGGTACTGAATTTGGCACAACAAGTGGCCAGGGGCAAGCGAACAGATGACGGCGACTGGCCCGCTCTTACTGGGACCGCGGGCGCCTCGCCCGCTTTCGTTGAACGCCACATTGTAGAGTTGACAGATTCAACTGCGACCTGAGTGAACGCGTTGCTTGAGGCGGGCGGGGCGCCCGCGGTCCCGTAAGAGCGGGTCCTGCCTGGCGCTCGTGGCGTCTTGGCGGTTTACAGTTCCAGTTCCATGAACGCTGCGCCTTCCACCGGGTTGTTGTAGTACGGCTCGATATTCTTGAATCCCAACGAACGGTACATGGCAATCGCCCGATCCATCTTCCCGGGTAAGGTGTCGAGTCGCATCCGGCGATAGCCGATCTCGCGTGCGGCTTCAATAATTGTCTCCGCCAGCGTTCGGCCCAAGCCTTGGCCGCGAAATTTGGGACGAACGTACAGCCGTTTCATCTCACAAATGCTGTCGCCAATTTTTCGCCCATCAATCTTTCTCAACGCAACGCAACCAGCCGTTTCATCGTTTTCAGTTGCGAGAAACAGACGACCGTTGGGCGGCACGTATTCGCCAGGCAGTTCAGTCAGTTCCTTGTCGAAGTTTTGGAAGCAGAGGTTTAGTCCCAGCCAGGCTGCATACTCCTCGAATAACTCGCGGGCCTTCTGAACTTCTTCATTCGAGTTTACTTGTATAAGGTCCATCGCATCGACAGTGACGCCTTCACCAAACACTAACGCGGTACGCGAAAGTGGCTCGATGGTTTCTTTTGAAGACCCACCGAGCCGGAATCGCGCACCGCGCTTTTGTAGGACAGACTTTCTAGTCTGTCCCTTGATCTATTTGGACAGACAGGAATGTCTGTCCTACTCGTTACGCCGTAAACGAGGTGCCGCAACCGCAGCTGCCCGTCGCGTTCGGATTGGTAAACGTGAAGCCCGAACCCATCACGCCGGTGACGTAATCGATCTGGACTCCATTCAGGTATTGACCGCTAAACATGTCAACGAAAAGTTTGACGCCCTTTTCATCGAGAATGAAATCGCCCTGGCGCGAATCCTCTTCAATATTCAAGCTGTACTGAAAACCAGAACAGCCGCCCGGGACAACGCGGACACGAAGTCCGGCAGTCTCCGGCAGACCTTCTTCGCCGGTCATGAACTTCTTAATCTCGGCGACTGCGCTATCGGTCACATGGAGCGTCATCGTCGGCGCTGCCGTGGTGACACCAGGTGTGCCGGTGGGGGTTGTTTGTGTAGACATATCTTAAATTAACTCCTTCTTATCAATTATTGCGCCAAAAAACCTGGTTTTCGGTCTTTGGCCTCAGGCCTCAAAATAATACCAAGACCAAAGTCCCAAGTCCAAAGACCATCTTATTGACCTTTGCCCAAAACGACAAGTTCAGGTTTCATGGCCTCGATCGAGACCTGCCGCGCCACTTCCTCCGCCACGCGCCGAAACGCCAGCGCCTGCGGAGACTCCGGGTGGCTGACAACCACCGGGACGCCCTTGTCGCCACCTTCGCGAACCTCGAGGCCCAGCGGAATCGTGCCGAGCAGCGGCACATGATACATGTCGGCGAGTTTCGCACCACCGCCCTCGCCGAAAATGTTGTAGCGAGTGCCCGTGTCGGGCGCGATGAAATAGCTCATGTTCTCGATGATTCCAAGGATTGGAATAGCAACAGTCTCAAACATGCGCAACGCGCGCCGTACGTCCGCGACTGCGACATCCTGCGGCGTTGTAACAAGCACAGCTCCCTGCACCGGGACTAGCTGTGCCAGCGACAACTGCACGTCGCCTGTTCCCGGTGGCATGTCCACAATTAAATAGTCCAGCTCGCCCCACTTAACATCCGTCAGAAACTGCTTCACCAATCCGTGCAGGATCGGGCCACGCACGATCATCGGTTTGTCGCCCGGCTGTAGCAGCGCCATCGAGATCAGTTTGACGCCGTACGCCTCAATCGGAACTAATTTGTTAACGTCGATCTCCGGACGCGCCTCGCTGGCGCCAAGCATGATGGGAACGTTGGGACCATAAACATCCATGTCCATGATGCCAACGCGTGCCCCATCCAGCGCCAGCGACACCGCGAGGTTCACGGCAACAGTTGACTTGCCGACACCGCCCTTGCCGGAAGAAACGGCGATTATATTGCGTATGCCCTCAATCGCGATCTTGTCACCGATGCCTCGGCCCTTCGGAACCTCCGCGTCCATTGTGACCGCGACGGCAGTAACGCCAGGCAAAGCTCCAACCAAATCGCGCGCCGCACTTTCCATCTCCGCTTTCACCGGGCAAGCAGGCGTAGTCAAAACAATGCGAAAAGAAACAACGCCGCCGTCAATCTTCAGGTCTTTGATAAAACCAAGTGTGACGATGTCTTTGTGCAGATCGGGGTCCTCGATCTGGCGCAGCGCGTCTAGTACTAATTGTTCAGTTAGTTGTGACATAGGGCTTTGAAATTACTTCTTGAAAGATTTGCTGGAAAGCGTAGCTGATCGATAGTGGCAACGCAAACGGCTGGTTTGCGCGTTGGTTCTTGTTGTAGTAGGGGCACGGCATGCCGTGCCCCTACGGTTCGTTGTCGACTACGTGATTTCTATCCTCTCCACCACCAAAGCGCTGTTCTTCGATCCAAAACCAATGCAGTTGCAAAGCGCGATGCGTACGTCGGCTTTCCTGGCGTGATTAGCCACGTAGTCGAGATCACATTGTGGATCAGGTTCGTCGAGATTAATGGTTGGCGGAATAATTCCGGTGTGCATTGCACACAAGGCGGCCGCCAAACCCGCCGCGCCGCTGGCGCCCTG
Organism: Pyrinomonadaceae bacterium; assembly: GCA_041493085.1. Lineage (GTDB taxonomy): Bacteria > Acidobacteriota > Blastocatellia > Pyrinomonadales > Pyrinomonadaceae > PSRF01. The sequence goes on from JBGPYG010000005.1 coordinate 10,299, forward strand.
CGGGTGTCCAATCTGCGATTTCGTTGCCGACATCGGAGTAGTAACCGCCTGGCCATTCAGAGCGAGTTTCAGCGCACTGGTCTCGATGCGATCGTTAAGGACGGTGGAAGTACCGTGCAGGTTCACATAATCGACTTCCTCGGGCTTACGAGCAGCGTCTTCGAGCGCAAGCTTCATCGCCCGAGCAGGTTCATCGCCTGACTCCTCAAGGCGCACGCGATGATAGGCGTCGCATGTCGCGCCGTAGCCGGTGACCTCCCCATAGATCTTCGCGCCCCGCTCTTTTGCGTGCTCCAGCTCTTCAAGAACATAAATCCAGGCGCCTTCGCCTAAAACAATCCCGGATCGGTTCAACGAAAACGGACGGGAGGCGCGCTGTGGTTCATCGTTCCAGTCGTTGGTCAACACCGTCATTAGATTAAATCCCGCAAGGATCCCCGGAGCGATGGGGGCGTCTACACCTCCGCTTAACATCAGGTCCTGACGACCCAGCGCGATATGTTGCGCGGCGTAGGCGATGGCGTCTGTCGAGCTGGTACAGCCAGTGGAGACGATGTGGGAAAGACCGCGCAGTCCAAACGCCATAGACAATTCGCTCGACAAGCCACCGTGTGTGGAAGCAGGAATCGTATAGACGCTCGCTTTATTAACTGGGCCAACGAACCAGTAGAAATACTGTTGTTCCGTGAACGCGAGTCCTCCGCCTCCTGTTCCCAATACCACCCCAATCGCGCGTCGCTGTTCTAAAGAAAGGCCGTCCGGTGCGAGAGACGCATCTTCGATAGCTTCTCTGGCAGCGGCCAAAGCGAGCGGCACTGTGCGCGGAACGTGCTTTCGATCTTTTGGATTGAGTTGAGCTTCCCAGTCGAAGTTGCGGACCTCGGCAGCGATTTTCACCGGCGAGTCAGAGACATCAAACGATTCTATTCTGCGGACGCCGCTTTCACCGCGCGTCAGCGCGTTCCAGAACGCCTGCCGTCCAATCCCGATCGGTGTGACGCAGCCCATGCCCGTAATCACTACACGTCGCGGACGCTTGAACTGGCTAAACATGCGTTTTAGTCCTAAGCAATGGAGGCTAACAGGTCGGGTGCGTGCTCAGAATAACACGGGGCTTAACCACAAAGACACGAAGGCACAAAGGTTGATAGGGTTCGAACCCCGATTACCTTTGTGTCTTTGTGCCTTTGTGGTGACGCGCTGGTTTAGACTAGCTATTTAGCTGCCAGGCTCGACCTTAGTTCCACACTCATTGCAAAACTTGGAGCCAGATTGCATTTGTGCTCCACATTTTGCGCATGGAACAGTTTCCCCTGCTGTCTCCATTTTAGCGCCACAGTCATTACAGAATTTTGCGTTAGCCAGGTTTGACGCGCCACACTTGGGACAGGCAGTCTTCGCTCCGCCTGCGGTTTCCGCTTTCGACTGATTCATCGCGTTCGACATGGCGCCCGCCATAGCGTTGCCAATTGCGAAGCCAGCTCCCAATCCAGCGCCCGTAGCGGCACCGCCGCCGCCAGTGTTCTGCGCCGCATCGCGCATTGCATCGGCGGCTTGAAATTGTGCGTAGCGTCCCACGTCGCCGATAACCCCCATGGATGTTCGCTTGTCCATAGCAGCTTCGACCTCAGCAGGCAGCGAGATGTTTTCAATAACAAACTTCGTCAAGTCCAGGCCAAACGCATTAAAGTCAGTGGTGAGTTTGCTGCGCGTGAATTTCCCAAGTTCATCGTAGTTGGAAGCAAGGTCGAGCGCAGCGATCTTGGACTCGGCAAGTGCATCACTAAACCCGCTGACCAAAGTTCGCTTGAGTTGACCCTCAATGTCCTCAGTTACGAAATGCGCGTTGGTGCCAGCGATCTCTTTGATGAAGGCCGGCGGGTCAATGACGCGAATCGAGTAGATACCAAAAGCTCGCAAGCGGACCATGCCGAAATCCGTGTCGCGCATCATCACCGGATTCGACGTTCCCCACTTCAGATCCGTGAACTGTTTGGTGTTGACGAAATAAACTTCCGCTTTGAATGGCGAATTGAATCCGTGCATCCAGGCGCCGAGCTTGGTGAGGATCGGAGTGTTGCCGCCATCGACAGTGTGCAGGCCGGGCCCGAACACATCGGCGATTTGGCCCTGATGTACAAAGACAGCAGCCTGCGATTCGCGCACGGTCAGTTGTGCTCCGTTCTTGATCTCCTGACCCTGAACCGGAAAACGATAAAGTAAGGTGTTTCCCGAATCATCGAGCCACTCAATAACTTCGATGAACTGTGAGCGGATGGCATCAAATATTCCCATGTAGTTTCTCCTTTGCGCGGCGCACTGGCCGCCAATCGTTTAATACGGCGCGAGTGTCGAGTATGTTCACGCCGACACTCCTGGTCGACAGAAATGATTGCATAAAGGGCGCGTCAGGGAAAGAGGATTGGCTGATATCACAGCTTCTGGGCGACACGCGTCTCACCTCCCTGAGCGCCTCTGCCATAAAACTGACAGATCAGAAGCACGGTCAATCCACCGGCGACGTCGACGGCGCTGTCATAAACAGACGCTGTTCGTGACGGCACGAAACTCTGGTGGAATTCATCAAGCAACGCGTAAATCACCACCAGCAACAATCCTAACCGAAACCAATACCGTTGAATGAATGCGTTGGAAGAAGTAATGAAAGCTCGTCTGGCGAGAAACGCCAGCACGGCATACTCAGTGAAGTGTCCGGCCTTACGCGCTAGGAAATGGGCTGCCGCCAGTCGGGCCTCGCTGATATTCGGGAACAGCCAGAGGAGTAATGGACGAACAAGTTGAGACGTATTCGCCGCGGAAAACTCGCTCGTCGAGGCGAACGAGATAAACGCTATCCACAGCAGCAGTGGGCCGTAACGCCACCATCGTCGTCGCGCGGACGAGTCTTTGTTCTCTCCGCTCCGGCTGAGAGTGTGCTTACTCATTAAGGCCTTATAGGTAACAAAGGGAAGCCGCGTATGCTGCTTCCCTTACAGGTGCTGATTTAAGAAGCGGGGCCCCACGGCGGGGCTGCCGCGCTGGGGTGCCAGCTCCGCAAACTATTGCGCCGCGGCGCCGGACACGACCTCAATAATTTCATTCGTGATGGCTGCCTGACGAACCCGGTTCATGTTGAGGGTCAGCGAATCGATCAGTTCGCGCGCATTCTTGGAAGCTGAATCCATTGCGGTCATCCGCGCACCTTGTTCCGAAGCTATCGACTCGAGCAAAGCGCGAAAGACTTGCGTCTCGATGAGACGAGGAAGTAATCGAGCGAAGATCTCCGCTGGAGGTTGTTCGTAGATATAGTCGACAAGAGTCAACGATTGATCCGCCGCTACGGGCGCGGCGTCGGCAGAAGATGCTCGAGAAACCGGCAAGAGCTGCTCGGTTACGACGCGTTGTTGGAGCACCGACTTGAATTCGTTGTAAATAACGAACGCCTTATCAATCTCTTTGTCTTCGGTGAATCGTTTAATAATATCGCGCGCAATCTCCAGCGCCTCGGAGAACTCCACGCGTCCCTTGCCGGTTACGCTGATGTATTCTCCAGCCAGGGTGGCGCCCCGCCGCCGAAAGAAGTCTCTGCCTTTGCGCCCAACCGCCAGGACCTCAACCTGCTTCTCGGGGTTATCGCGGATGAAAGCCTGGGCCGCTTTAATCAAATTCGTATTGAAGGCGCCACAGAGGCCCTTGTCAGCGGTGATAAGCACGAGGAGATAATGTTCATCACCGCGTGCGTCGAGCAACGGATGGTGAAAATTCTCATCAGGGCGATCAGCAAGACTGCCAAGGACCTCCATCATCTTGTTGGCGAATGGGCGAGCGGTAACAACGCGATCTTGTGCGCGCTTGAGCTTCGCAGCCGAGACCATTTTCATGGCTTTAGTGATTTGCTGCGTGTTCTTAACCGACTTGATGCGCCGGCGAATGTCCAGGAGATTAGGCATTTGTGGCGAAGATTAAGCTCCGGCCGTAGCAGGCTCCAGTGCAGCATCAGCCGACTTAACTCCGGAAGTTGAGTCTGTAAAAGAAGCATTCTTTCTCTCTGCCCAGATACCTTTGAAGTCCGTTAACACTTGGTTGAGATCCGAGGTGATTTCGTCAGTTAGACTTTTCTTTTCCCGGATACCCCGCAATAAACCCGGATTAGAATTCTCGACGAACTTCAGGAGTTCCGCTTCAAAGCTTCGAACGTTTTCAACTGCAACGTCATCTGCGTAACCATTACTGGCAGCCCAGATGACGAGGACCTGGTTTTCCACGTTCATCGGTTGGTATTGAGGCTGTTTTAGTATCTCAACCAAACGTTCGCCACGAGCTAGCTGCGCCTGCGTCGCCTTGTCTAAATCGGATCCAAATTGCGCAAACGCTTGAAGTTCTCTGAACTGTGCGAGATCAATACGAAGTGTTCCCGCAACCTGCTTCATGGCCTTGATCTGAGCAGAGCCCCCGACGCGAGACACGCTGTTGCCGACGTTGATAGCCGGGCGAATACCACTGTTAAAAAGATCAGCCTCAAGGAATATCTGTCCGTCTGTTATCGAGATAACGTTGGTCGGAATGTAAGCCGAGATGTCTCCTGCTTGCGTTTCTATGATCGGTAGGCTGGTTAACGACCCGCCACCTTTCAGGTCAGACATTTTTGCGGCGCGCTCAAGCAAACGGGAGTGGAGATAGAACACGTCTCCAGGATAAGCCTCGCGACCTGGCGGACGACGAAGCAGAAGCGATATTTCGCGGTAAGCGGCGGCCTGCTTTGAAAGATCGTCGTAGATTGTCAAAGCGTGCCGGCCGTTGTCGCGAAAGTATTCGCCCATTGCGGCGCCGGAGTATGGCGCAAGGAACTGCATCGCCGCCGGATCTGAAGCAGTCGCTTTGACGACAATCGTGTATTCCAGCGCGCCAAAGTCCTCAAGCGTTTTCACTACCTGCGCGACCGTGGAGGCTTTCTGCCCGATTGCTACGTAAATGCAAACTACGTCTTTGCCCTTCTGATTAATTATCGTGTCGACGGCAACGGCTGTTTTTCCGGTCTGTCTGTCACCGATGATCAGTTCACGCTGCCCCCGCCCAATAGGCACCATGGCATCGATCGCCTTGAGTCCGGTTTGCAACGGTTCTTTAACTGGCTGTCGATCGACCACGCCGGGAGCAATGCGTTCGATTGCATAGTATTGCTCGGTGACGATAGGGCCCCTGTCATCGATGGGGTTTCCTAGGGCGTCGACTACTCGACCGACCATTGCATCCCCAACAGGGACCTGCATGATTCGGCTCGTGCGCTTAACAAGATCTCCTTCTTTGATTGCCTGATACTCTCCAAAGAGCACCGCTCCGACCTTGTCTTCCTCCAGATTTAGAGCGAGTCCGCGAACGTCGTGAGGAAACTCCAATAACTCACCCGCCATTACCTTTTCGAGGCCATGGATTTCGGCAATGCCGTCACCAACCTTGATGACCGTGCCAACCTCCATAACGGTGACACCGACCTCAAAACTCTCAATCTGCTTCCGAATAATTTCGTTAATTTCGTCCGCTCTAATTGGTTCCATCATTTTCCTCTGTACTAACCCGCCAGTTCCTCACTGAGTCGTCTGAGTTGATTACGCACCGAACCATCATAGATAGTTGAGCCGATTCTGGTGACGATTCCGCCGAGTAGCGATTCGTCAGTATCAAAGCTCAAACGTATCTTCTTCCCGGTCATCTGCCCGAGCTTCGCCTCTAGCGACGCCTTGGTGCTATCAGCCACGGGCCACGCGGAGAGTACCTGCGCGCCCACTACCCCTGACCGCTGATCCAACTCCTGTGCCAACGTCGCAGTAACTTGAGTTAGCTCAGCGATTCTCTGATTCTTTAGTAAGACCCGAAGGAAATTAGCGGTAGTCGGCAGCACTTTGGTGCGCGCAATCAACTCGTTCAGGACTCCTGCTTTTTGTTCATACACGACGGTAGGATTGCTGAAGGCTTCCTGCAAGGGCGTGTTTTCTAAGATCATTTCTTGCCACGCGGCCAACTCCTCCTGAACCTGCCTCTCTTCACCGCGCTCCATCACTACGTCAGCCAGGGCCGAAGCATAACGCCTAGCTATTGTCTCTGAACTCAAGCTGGAGTCCTCCCCAGTTCTTGTACATTGAGGCTCGTCAACCGAGTGTCGTCATCAGGGCCTATTTCGCTTTCTAAGATTTCTTCCGCAAGCCGCACGCTTTCCTGGGCTGCGAACTTACGCAATTCTTGCCGTGCCGCCTTGCCTGCGTTCTCTATTTCCCTCTTAGCCTGTTCTCGGATTTTCCCAATCTGCTCTTCCGTGGCACGGCTAATCCTTAGCCCCTCCGCATCGGCCTCTGCTCTTGCCTTGTCCCTAACTCTTGCTACCTCCGCATCCAGGTTCGCAGAACGCGACTCCACCTCAACGAGCTTTGCCAACGCTTGAGCCCTTTCCTCACGCGCCCTTAGGAGTTCGCGCTTAATTCCCTCGCTTCGCGCCCGCAATGCTTCACGCACAGGCCTTCCAAAGCGTCGGTGAAAGTAAATCGCACAAGCAATGAATACAACTAGGTTAACAAACTTCCACAACTCTAAACCCGGGTAGTTAACCCAAGGGTCTAGCCAGTCAGGGAGCCAATGTAAAAAAGCAAGTGTGGTTGAGACTGCAAACACAATAAGACCTTAGCCACTCGTTTACGTAATGCTCGGTTTTCCAGCTATCGGTCGACGGAGAATCTGTCGGCTGATCAGTGAGGCCATAGTGCGTGCCTCTACCGCCAGTTTTCCTTTTGCTTGCTGAACATCGATTGCGAGGTCGCGCTTTTCCTCGGAAAGTGACCGGGCTATTTCGGCCTTAACCTGGGCCATCTGTCTCTGCCCTTCCCTCGTTAGAACGGCACGTTCTTCGTCCATTTGCGCATATCCTTCCGCCCGCGCCTCTCGCAAACGCCACTCATACTCAGCCAGTTTCTCTTGCGCGGCGAGCAAGGTCCCGTGCGCTTCGGTAAGTCGCCCTTTTGTCCGTCGCTCGCGTTGCTCCAAGATGCGGTTTATAGGCCTCAACAAAGTAACATTCAGTAACACCACCATAACGACGATGAGGGCCAGATGGAAAAGGAGCGTACCATCTGGAACCAGCTGAATACGGCTACCTGCGAAACCTAGTAGGAACACCCGATACCCCTCCCAAACCACGCTGACCGCAAAAGCGTGGGAGTCTACCATTGCCGAAAAACAGCGTCAAGCGCACCCTGTCACACTAAAGAAACCCTTATCGCACGTGAGACACGCCTCAATAACACTCCCCTGCTGTCCTTTTGGAGCCTCGTCAGGCTTCTCGAAACTTCTCGAGGAAGTCCCGCTGTATATTATAGAGCGGCCACCATGTATAAAGTATAGCCGTCACTAAGCGCTCTGCATCAATAGGCTATACAAGCGATCCAAGTCGTCCTGGCTGTAGAACTCCAACTCTATCTTTCCTGCCTCCACTCCTCCGGTTCGAAGGATCCGGACTTGAGTGCCAAAATGTCGTCTCAGCTTGTTCTCTGCGGCCCTTACGTTTGCGTCTCTCTCCGGCGTCTCCGCGGTGCTCCTTGGGTGGTCGCGCCGCCGACCTCCAATGAGTTTCACCACCCGCTCTGTTGCCCTGACGGAGAGGTCTTGCTCGATTATCTTCCGCGCTATTCGCCGCTGGACGTCCAACTGATCTATCGCTAGCAGCGTTCTCGCATGACCGGTAGACAATTTTCCGGCTTGAAGCAGATCTTGTATATCTTCCGGCAATCGGAGTAGCCGAAGATAGTTGGTGACGTAAGAGCGGTCACGTCCAACGCGTTCGGCGACTATCTCTTGGGTGAGCCCTAGGGTATCTATGAGCTTCTTGTACGCTCGTGCTTCTTCGATGGGGTTCAGATCCTCGCGCTGGATATTTTCTATCAAAGCGATCTCGAGAATCTTGTCGTCCGAAACGTTTCGTATGACTGCTGGTATCGTCCTCAGTCCCGCTCTCTGGGCCGCGCGCCAACGCCGCTCTCCCGCTATGAGCTCAAACCTAGCCCCCTGTCTTCGCAGGATGAGTGGTTGGACAACGCCGTTGGCACTTATCGATCTCGCAAGTTCATCTAACTTTGCGTCATCGAAAAAGCTACGCGGCTGCAAGGAGCTGGGGTCGATAAGGTCTATGGGGACCTCGTCCGTCCCTCCTGTCGCGGTCGCAGTACCTTCAGCTGAGAGCAGCGCTCCCAGCCCCCGACCCAACGCCTTTCGTGTCATGGGCGATTATCTCCTTAGCTAACTGAACGTACGCTTCTGCCCCTTTTGAATGAACGTCGTATAGCGTGATGGGTTTACCGTAGCTTGGCGCTTCGGCTAGGCGAACATTTCGAGGGATTACCGTTTCAAACACCTGTTGGCCATAAAAGTCACGCAGGTCAGATGCCACCGCCGCTGAGAGGTTGGTGCGTTCGTCGTACATTGTGAGGAGAAGACCTTCGATAGTGAGGCTAGGGTTGTGTAGTCGGCGAATTCGGGCCAGAGTGTCAAACAGTTCTGTTACGCCCTCGAGGGCGTAGTATTCACACTGAATTGGTACCAAGAGAGATTTCGCGGCCGTTAGAGCGTTAAGAGTCAGTAGCCCCAGGGACGGCGGACAATCTATGATGATGTATTCATAACGACCCTCCACGGACTCTAGTGCTTGGCGTAGCCGAAACTCACGCTTCTCAATTTCCACTAGCTCTACTTCTGCGCCAGCCAGATCCTTGTTCGCGGGGAGGACTTTTAGGTAAGGGATTTCGGTGTCCAAGATCGCATTTTCAATCGGATCACCTAAGACAATGCAGTGATAAACGCTTTTTCGAAAAACCCCTCGCTGAATACCCACACCCGAAGTCGCGTTCCCTTGGGGATCAGCATCCACCAGCAGGACTGGCACCTCGGAGCTGGCCAACACTGCCGCCAAATTGACCGCGGTGGTGGTTTTACCCACACCGCCTTTTTGATTCGCTATTGCGATCGTTTTGGCCATTTTTAAGAAGGGGTTGACTGCATCTTGGGCAGGCTAACTTAACACAAGGGCAGGGGAGTTTCTACTGAAACGTCGGGAAAAAGCGGTTTTCTGAAGTTTGTATATTTCACGTGTCCAACATGAAACGTCAGAAGAAGCGGGACACGTGAAACATTGCCCTAAAGTCCACGAAGATTGGCCGCTACGTAGAGCGTCGAAAGCGCTGCGGCCGTGAGACCGGGTATATTTCGCGCTTCCCCGAAGGTTAGAGGGCGGCTGTGTTCTAGACGTTCCACCATCTCGTGGGACAATCCGTTTAAAACTCGAAAGTCCAGGCCCGCTGGAATAGGCGTCGCATCATTGTGGTTGAGCCGTCGAATAACTTTTTCCTGGGCCTTGATGTAACCAGCATAGAGATTGTCCGCCAGTGCCGCTTCCAAATCGCCAATAGTTATCATCCCTTGTGCTTCCGGTGGGATGAGCCGCTGAACTGTATCGACAGTAATCCCTGGCTGCTTTGCAAAATCTTCCAAACTGATCGACCCACCCAAATCGGACGCGAGCGTTCCCGCGAGAGCCAGATAAGAGGGATCGGATTTCCTCAGACGTGTCGCCCGCAAAGCAGTCTTAACTCTCGCTATGCGGTCTCGCCGTTGATTAAAGCGGTCCCAATCTGAATCGCCTACAAGTCCGAGATCTCGCCCATATCGTCGCAATCTTTCATCAGCATTATCATGTCGCAGGGCCAAGCGGTATTCAGCCCTGGACGTGAAGATTCGATAGGGCTCATCTACCCCTTGCTTTATTAGGTCGTCCACCAATACACCAATATATGACTCTTCTCTCCTGAGTCGGAACGGCTGAGCGCCCCTATTAACTCTAGCGGCCGCATTTATTCCCGCGAGCAGGCCCTGGCATGCTGCTTCCTCGTAACCCGTCGTTCCGTTTACCTGGCCTGCGTGGAATAGACCGGAAACCTTGCGAGACTGTAAGTCCGGACCCAATTCCCGCGGATCGACATAGTCGTACTCAATTGCGTACCCTGGTCGGACTATTTTCGCCTCTTCCAAGCCCGGTATCATTCTTACCAGATCCTGCTGCAATCCAGCAGGCAAGGACGTTGAAAACCCGTTGAGATACACTTCATTCGTGTCGTGCCCCTCAGGCTCAAGGAAGAGTTGGTGGCGCTCCTTATCGGCAAATTTGACAACCTTGTCTTCAATCGACGGACAGTAGCGTGGGCCTATCCCTTTGATTTGCCCCGAGTAAAGTGGCGACTCATGGAGGTTCTTGCGGATGGCTTCGTGCAGATCCCTGGTCGTGTAGCCCACATAGCACTTGATCTGGGCCTGGTCTATGCGGTCAGTGGAGAACGAAAACGGCACCGGTCGTTCGTCTGCCTCTTGACTCTGAAACGCATTCCAGTCAATGGTCCTCCCGTCCAACCGCGGGGGCGTTCCGGTTTTCAACCTACCGACCGGAAAGCCCAATCGCTTTAGCGCTTCTGCCAATTCGATTGAAGCTGGTTCACCAGCTCTGCCCGCCGCGTAGGTTTGCCGACCCGTATGGACCAAACCATTCAAGAACGTTCCCGCGGCAATAACCACTGCTCCAGAGGCTATTCGCCGACCATCCAGCATGACGACGCCCAGAGCCTTTCCTTTCTGCACTAACAAGTCCATGACCATGCCTTGGCGCAGATGCAGATTCGGCGTATTCTCGAGCACCCTTCGCATTTCCTGGCGATAGAGAGCGCGATCGGCTTGAGCCCGAGGCGATTGGACCGCTGGCCCTCGCGAGCGGTTCAGTAAGCGGAACTGGATTCCAGTCCTGTCCGCGACGCGACCCATTATCCCGCCTAGAGCATCGATCTCGCGAACCAAATGGCCTTTAGCGATTCCCCCAATCGCCGGATTACACGACATCTGTCCGATCAGATCGAGGTTCAAGGTCACCAAGGCGGTTTGGGCTCCCCGCCTCGCAGCCGCGGATGCTGCCTCGCAGCCGGCATGACCGCCGCCAATCACGATCACATCAAAACCTTCATCGAAAACCATGTCACTTCCCTATACAGAATGTGCGGAAGATCTGAGAGAGAATATATTCGGGTGTTGTCTCCCCGGTAATCTCTCCCAAGAATTTAAGAGCGTTATGTAGACCCACCAGCACTAGTTCCTCGCTGGCTGCACCCCTTAGCATTTCCAGTGACTCCTCCAGCGAACTTTGTGTTCGGCGCAACAGATCATAGTGTCGGCTGTCTGTAACTAAGAGTCCCACACCTTCCGAATCGACCATGCCAAACGGTTCCAGTATAGCAGCGGTGAGATCCTCAAGTCCTTCCGCCGTTAGCGCCGAGAGATGGATCACTTCTGAGGGATCACCAAGTTGCTGGTCGATCCGTCCCACCTTTGGAAGATCGCATTTGTTAACCGCTACAAGGTGCCTAGTGTCCGCGACCTGAGATAGAAGAGCCAGATCCTCTACCAAAAGTTCCGTAGAGCCGTCGATCACAACCACAAGGAGATCCGCATCAGCCATTGCCCGGTGCGTTCGCTGAACCCCAATCTCTTCTATCTTGTCACCCGCTCTGCGAATGCCGGCCGTGTCTGTCAAGGAGATCGGGATGCCTCGCAGACTTATTGACTCTGTAATACTGTCCCGGGTGGTGCCTGCAATTTCCGTAACTATCGCTCGCTCTAAGCCTAGTAACCTATTGAACAGGCTGGACTTACCAACATTCGGGCGCCCTATGATCGTGACCCTGAGTCCCTCGCGCAAAAGGTGGCCGGTAGCATAAGTCTGAGCTAGATGATTCACGGTCCCCAGCACGTCAATCATTTGGGTGTATATTTCTTCGACTTGAATCTGCGGCAGATCATCCTCAACAAATTCAAGCGCCGACTCTAATCTCACTATGATCTCGATGAGGTTTTTCTTCGACGGCTCCAGCGCGTTCGAGAGTTCCCCTCTGAGCTGACGGGCGGCTTGTACGACGCCGGCATCCGTCTGCGCGTTAATCAAATCGCGGATCGCTTCGGCCTGACTAAGATTTAGCTTTCCATTTTTGCAGGCGCGGAGCGTGAACTCTCCGGGCCCAGCGAGGCGCGCGTCGAGCTTCTGAATCAGATCCAGGAGCTGTCTCAGAATAACCGGTGAACCATGGCAACTTATCTCGACCATCTCTTCACCTGTAAACGAGTGGGGGGCCTTGAAGTAAGTGACAAGGGCGGAGTCAAGAGGTTCGCACGACTCTCTGAGAATTTCTTTTAGCGCGATTCGGTTTGCCTCAGGTGTGAACTGTTCGTCATGGACAAGAGCCCGGATGATTTCCAGAGACTGTGGTCCACTCAGTCTAACCACACCAATCGCACTGCGACCAGACGGTGTTGCGACTGCGACAATGGTATCCATCGCGGTTGGAAGGGCAGGGCACTGAAACGATCAAGAATCTCGAGTCTATTTAGAGGATTTTAGCGCAACTCGGAGCTTACGCGCAGATCCATCTCCAATTGACTCTGTATAGAGGTCTTCACAGTCGGCGAGACTGAGGTGAATTATTCGCCGCTCGCTGGAATTCATTTCACCAAAAACAAAAGGCGCCCCTGTGGCCCGTACGCCCTCCGCCGCAAGATTAGCCATCTTCCGGAGCTCAGCTTCGCGAGTCGCGCGAAACCCTTCGACATCGCAGATGAGTCGTTGTCCATCGGGAAGCATTCTTCCGAATGCCTGATTTACAAGGTGCTGCAAGGCCTGCAAAAGTTCTCCACCCTCGATTTGCAACAACTCTGCGTCGGGTCCACTTAGATCCAGTAGACAGTCCGTCGGGCCTTCTGTAACGTCGACTCCTATATCCAGTCTCGCTGCTTGAAACAGCGACTGAAGGAATTTGCCGGCATTAGTACAAGTATCCTGCATGGTTCTTTAGAAACTCCAAGCCTGTGGTTGATCAACTTGGCGGCTGGGCCGTTCCGCTTCCTTTCTTAAGGGACTTCTTACCGGGAGACTCAGTCGGCGGCTGCACATCCTCTCCAGGTTGTGTCCACTTATTTATTAGAAACTGTTGAGCAAAACCAACTATGTTTCCAACGAGCCAATAGAGTAGCAGTCCCGAGGGAGCGCTCCAAAGAACGTACAGCATGAACAAGGGCATGCCCACTGCCATCATTTTTCGCTGCATGGGATCCGCAGACGGTGCCGGGGTGATCAATTGCAAGACGATCATGGTGGCGGCCATTAAGATCGGCAAAACGTGTATGAAGTAAGGTTCGGGTGCCGACAGATCAGGAAGCCAGAGAAAACTGGCTTGTCGAAAATCAAGCGAGATCGTGATGGCCCTGTAAAGCGCAAAGAGAAAAGGCATTTGAATGAGAAGCGGGAGACATCCACCCAGGGGATTGCCTTCCTTCATCAAGCGCAACTGCTCTACCTGCAACTCTTTCAGGCGTGGATCGTTTTGCTTCATCCCCTTGATCTTTTCCTGAAGCTCTTTCATCTTGGGCGCGAGCTTCTGCGCCTTTTTCATTGACTTGGAAGAGCGCCATTTCAATGGGAAAAACAGCGAATAAATCACTATGGTGAATAAGATGATTGCGACGCCATAACTGCCGGTCAGTTTTTGCAGCCATTTAATCGAGCTGAGAATAGGGACGGCAAGAGGTCTCGACATCCAGCTAAACCAGCCATAGTCGATGAGTCCTTCGAGATCTGTATTGCGCCCCAAGCCAGCTCTCAACTTGCTGCTGGCCGCTGTAAGCAGGTAGTGGTCCTTAGGTCCGGTATAAACGGCCGAGCGCGAACCATCAGTTGGAATGGGAACCCAGGCGGTGATCAGGTATCTTTTCTCAGGCTTACCATTACCGGAGTAGTCGTACTGTGTAGTTTGAAGCTCGAGTCCGTCCAGCGGCTTGGCTGGAACCGTCACCATCGCTAAATACGTATCGCCAACTCCGGCCCATTCGACTGGTCCTGGTATCACTAGACGGTCGGGGCTGTTCTTGTTTTCGTTGATCGCGTGAGCCTGATGACGCTCCACTTTGCCGCCCACAGCAGCAACTGCCTCAGGAGCTACCGAGTAGAAGGTGTAATGTTTGACGCCCTGGTCGCCTACGCTTGGTCCAACCCTGACTTTTGCTTGTGGAACGATTTTATCGCCGCGCTTGATCGTGACTTCAAAGTCAGCGATGTAGCTATCAGCGTCAAGTACTAACGTTTTTACGACATCCAGGCCCGTCGCTTTGTCGTTAAGGAGAAAGGTAATTCGCTTCTTCTCGCCTGCTCCCAGGGTTAATTCCGAATCGCCAGTTCCGCTGTTGCCGTCTATCGAATAGTTCGCCGAGGTCAATAGACTATCGATCGCTGCGTCACCGGTGGCTAATTGAAGAGGAGCTTGGCGAGGTTCCCTTTTCAAGCCCTCCTGCGACACTAGCTCAAGGGGAACTCGGGTTTGCTTATCTCCTGCTACTGAGTAGATTTCCTGCCCACTGTCCTTGTTCTTTTTTATGATCCAACTGATTGCTTCGGCGCCGCGGCTATCAAGCTTCGCTTCGTACAGAGGAGTCTTGATCAAGAGAATTCGGTGGGGCACCGCGTTAGCAGGCTGTGCACCTGGAGAACCAGCAGGAAGTGGAGTGGATGCCGCGACGGGCGAGCCTGAGGGTGTAACCGTCTGTTGCGGAGTCGCCTGGGTTGATGTAGTCGGGCCAGACTGGGGTGGTTTAACCGGAACAAGATAGCTCCACAGAAAAAGTATTGCCGTGGAGATCAGAAGGGCGAATATTAGTCGTTTTTGTTGCATTGAGCTTAGCGGCTACGAACAACGTGTCAAGCCAAATTCCGAGGTCCGAGTGCTACTTCACCGGATCATAGCCACCTGGACTAAATGGGTGACAGCGCAGCAATCTGCGAATCGCCAGCGCGCTCCCCCGAAGGGCGCCGTATCGACCGATCGCTTCAGTGGCATACTGCGAACACGTTGGAGAGAATCTGCAAGAAGCTGGAAGAAAAGGCGAAATGACAAGCTTATAGAATCTGAGAAATTCGATTAGTAATGTCTTCACGTACGTCTTACCCAAACGGCTGGGTCTTGCTCTCTTCTTTAGCCACTCTGGAAACCAGGTTCTCAAATTCTTCGATCGCCGCGGTTACTTTGAAGGAGGGCAGCCTTCGTTTCGCATTAATTACCCAGTCGTATCTTCGTAGCAGATCGGTCAACGATGATCCCTTCAAGCGAAGCGTCTCTTTGAGCAACCGCTTGGCCCGATTTCTATTGACAGCATTACCTACCGCCTTCCGTGAAGCGGTGACACCAAATCTGTTGTGAGACAAGTTGTTGGGCAAGACAAATGCGGTCATCAATACGCCATTGTAACGCTTGCCCTTCCGATAAACCTTTTGGAAATCGTTGCTGCCGCGCAGATACACCGTCATGAACTACAACACATTTAATAGTGAGAAGGGGTCAAGCGTCGGCGTCCCTTTGAGCGCCGTCGCTTAAGAACAAGTCTGCCGGCTTTTGTCGCCATTCTTGCTCGGAACCCGTGTGTTTTGGCTCGACGCCGGTTGTTAGGCTGAAAAGTTCGCTTAGACATAGCTAGAATTCTCCCATAAAAAGAAAACCGTAAGACTAGCCGTCACCGGACCTTCTGTCAAGAAAGGGACCTTCACCGCACCGGAATTGGTTGCAGGAGCTTCGCCTGAGAAAAGTTCTGAGGCTCGTAGGCCGGGGGGAACTCGGGTTATCTCGATGTACCTGAAGGAACCAATGTTTCCGGTCAATCCACGCTCCCCCGCGACCATTCCATCTCCGCACTGGCACGCTCGAAAAGACCCAGCGTGTTTTTATTTTTGGACTTTCTTGCCTAAGACAGAAGCTGTGTGCTAGTCTCCGTTCACGTTCAACTCAGTCCTTGTAAGTGATTGATAAATATAAGCTTAAAGCTTTACTTTAAGGAGTGGTGTTTTCCACAGAGCTGAGGAAAAGCCTGTGAATAATCTTTTGTCGCTCGGGTTTTACGAACCTGTTCTCACCAGGTTAACTAAATGGCAATCCTTAACAACGTGTTGAACTGCGAGGCGGACGTTTTCTAGTTTGAAAAATAAATCGAGCGGTGAATGATGAGTCTGGTGGAAAGTAATCTTTGGGAGAATGTTCTTCGCGCAATCAAAACCAAACTCCAAGTTGAGAGTTTTGAGACCTGGTTCAACCCCATTAGCTTTCAAGGAGTTGACAAGGTCCGGCGCCTTATTCGTCTTCAAGCCCCGAATCAAGTCGTTCGGGATTGGGTCAAGGTTAACTACGCAAGTCTAATCGACCAGTCTTTTGGCGAACTCAGCTTGGGTGGTTATTCAGTTGACTGGATTCTCCCGGAAGACAACCCCAAGTCGGTGGCGCCGCAGGTTTCTTCTCAAAACACGAATAGTCCGGGGCTCGAGAATCAGCCTGCTGCAGCTAATGACGTCCTTCAGTCTGTTCCCGAAAGCGCCGGAACTGCCGTAGCGCCCGCGCGGCAAATCGCCTTCGATCCCGCGCTCAACTCAAATTACACGTTCGACAGTTTTGTGGTTGGCTCCTGCAATCAGTTTGCACATGCAGCTTCGCATGCCGTCGCGGAAGCTCCTGGAAAGACCTACAACCCGCTTTATTTGTACGGTGGTGTCGGTCTTGGGAAGACCCACTTGATGCATGCGTGCGGCCACGCAATAAAACAGCGCAACCCTCACTTGAAGGTTTCCTATTTATCCTCCGAGCGCTTCATGAACGAACTGATTAATTCTATTCGTTACGACAAGACGCAGGGCTTCAGGGAAAAATATCGTTCGGTTGATGTGCTGCTCATTGACGATATTCAGTTCATGGCTGGGAAAGAGCGCACGCAGGAGGAGTTTTTCCATACGTTTAATACTCTTTATGAGCAACAGAAGCAGATCGTGATAAGTTCAGACTGTCCTCCTCGCGAAATACCGACCCTCGAAGAAAGGTTACACTCTCGATTTGAATGGGGACTCATTGCCGATCTCGAACCCCCTGATTTGGAAACGAAGGTTGCCATCCTCAAGCGGAAAGCGGAGACAATCGGGTTCGTCATTCCGGATGATGTGGCGCTGTTCATCGCCGGCAGAGTCAAGAACAATGTAAGAGAACTCGAGGGATCTCTGATCCGGCTGGTAGCAATTTCCTCGTTGCGCGGCATTCCTATCTCCAAAGACCTCGCCAGGGATGCTATTAAGAACATCGCCAGCGAGGAAGAATCAGGAGTTATTTCAATCCAACAAATTCAGAAGACCGTTGCTTCCACTTACAGATTGACCGTGGATCAGTTGGTCTCTAAGAATAATTCCCGGCAGTTTGCGTTTCCCCGTCAGATCGCGATGTATCTTTGCAAGAAGCTAACGAAACATAGCTACCCAGAGATAGGTCGGGCCTTCGGAGGGAAACACCACACCACCGTTATCCACTCTTTTGAGAAGATCCAGGCGCTATCAACCGCAGACGCAAGCTTTCAAAGGTTGTTACTCGATCTATCAGAAGGTCTACAAAAGTAAACAGGAGATTTCCACAGTGGTTCACGAGCCACTTCTTACAAGAAATCTTGAAAATAGTGCGCTACGGCGAAGATTCCACAACGTGTTTGGAAGTAAGCCTGTGAAAGAATAGAATGAGTACTACCACATGAATGTTTTTGACAGATGTCGTGTAATTCGTGATTGCACTTCACTTTCTTATCAACAGTGTTTAGTACGATTCTAATTGTCGGTTTGCCGGTTTTTCACAAATCCACAGGACCTACTGCTACTGCTAGAAAGAAATAGATGTTTGTGTTAGTTAGAAACAGAAAGTAACGAGGAAATTATTATGGCTTTGAGTGAAGGCGCTAAACGTAAGGAGTCGAACATGCAATTCGTCGTCAGTAAACAAAATCTCCAGAAGGAACTCGGCTTTGTCCAGGGAGTGGTTGAAAAGAAGAACACAATCCCTGTTCTTTCGAACATCCTGATTGAATCCGTCGGCGAGAACACGATTCGACTAACCGGAACGGATCTGGATGTAACCATTCGATGTGACATGGATGCTGACGATGTTTCGATACCTGGTTCCATTTGCGTCCAGGCAAGAAAACTTTTTGAGATAGCCAGGTTACTGCCAGACGCGCCGGTAAGTTTTAAGAAGGAAGACAACGACTGGGTAACCGTAACCTGCGATAAGACACGCTTCAAGATGGTAGGTGTCGCGCGCGATGCATTTCCGGAAGTTCCCTCTTTCAAATCGGCTCCGACAAAGATTTCGGCCGGTGTTATCAAGGCCTTTATTGACAGAACAATTTTTGCGATAACGCAGGAAGAATCGCGCTACACGCTCTCTGGAGCCAAGTTCATTTTGGATGACACGGGCGCAAAGATGATTACCACCGATGGTCACCGGCTGGCTTACGTGGAGCGGAAAGGAGTTGCCAAAAACGGCAGCAGCGACTCAATCGACACCCTGATTCCCCGAAAAACGTTAGCAGAATTAACAAAACTCACGGCCGGTTATGAAGAGGATATTAGTTTGGGAATGGACGGGAACCATATCTACTTCGAGGTCGGACCACGGCTCTTAATTTCGCGAATGCTCTATGGACAGTTTCCCAACTACGACATGGTTATGCCGAAGAACAACGACAAGTCGATTCAGTTTGATGGCGCTCTTTTGAACTCGGCGATCAGGCGCGTGGCTTTGATGGCCGATGAGCGCTCCCATGCAATTCGTTTTCATCTCGAGCCAAATCAGTTAGTAATTAGTTCCCAGAACGCCGAGGAAGGCGAAGCACGCGAAACAGTGCAAACAGACTACAGCGGCGAGGAAGTTGACATCGGCTTTAACGCCCAGTATCTCCAGGATTTTTTGAACGTGATTGGAGAGGGCGCCGTGGCTTTCGAGTTTAAAGACGGCAACTCTCAAGCTCAACTCCGTCCAGCCGAAGGCGGTGAGTATGAGTACAAGTACGTTGTAATGCCTATGCGTATCTAAATCACCTAAACCAGCCTGGCTGTTATCAGTGAAAGCGCTCTTACTTTTTCAAGAAGAAGAGCGCTTTTATTTTGATGAGGACCGCTCGAGAAGGTCATGTGATCTCAACGCCTATGCTAAAATCTTGTGATGATCCTAGATTTTGTCGAAGTAAACAATTTTAGAAATCTAAGCGGCAAAATCTCCTGGGGATCGGGGCTGAACATCATCTACGGCAACAACGGTCAGGGAAAAAGCAACTGGCTCGAAGCCATTCACACACTCTCCAGAACCAAATCCTTTCGCACACAACGTCTTCAGGAATCGATCAGGTTTGGGGAGGAGTCCGCGTCTATCGAAGG